>DATEDE010000024.1:0-21365 GCA_035286545.1 Actinomycetota bacterium
GCGGCGCAGGTGCGACCGCCGGGGTAGGTCCGGTTGGCCCTGGGGAGCTCGCGGACGCGGGCTCCGCGGTACGCCGTGTCGGTCATCGCTCCTCTCCTGGTTCGAGCCCGTCTCCCGACGGGTAACAGTCATTCGAACCAACAGGGGCCCCGGTTCGTTCCCGCGAGCACCCAAGGAGAGGGATCAGTCCTGGTCCAGGCGCCCCAGCAGGTCCTTCGTGGGCGTCGTGAGCTGGACGACGCGCGGCACGAACCCGAGGTCCTCCCAGAACTCCATCGCCCCACGGTTGGGGGCGAAGGTCTTGAGCTCGATCCAGCCGATCCCGCGCTCGGCGGCGAACCGGCTGGCCTCGTGGACCAGCTCGCGGCCTACGCCCCTGCCCCGGTACCCTGCCCGGACGACGACCCCGGAGACCTCCAGTGCCCGCTCATCCGAGAAGCGCGAGGGCACCCGGGACTCACCGTAGGCCATGCCCACGACCTCGCCTTCGTCGTCCTCGGCGACCAGGACCACGGAGTCCGGATTGCCCAGCGCCTCCTGGTACTTGGCCCCGACCTCGTCGTAGAACCCGGGCCGGGGGGTGAACACGCGCCAGTCGGCCTGCATCCGGTCGAGCTCCTGGAACAGCGCCACGAGCGACGGGACGTCCTCCGGGGTGGCCTGCCGAACGCGCACCACGACCTCCTTATGACCTATCTGCCTTCGAAGCGGGGCTCGCGCTTCTCGAGGAAGGCGCGCATGCCCTCCTCCTGATCTCGCGTGGCGAACAGCGGCACGAAGGCCTCCCTCTCGACCTCGAGCCCCTCGGCCAGCGGCCCATCCGACGCCGCGAGCGCCACCTTGGCGGCGGCGTAGGCGACGGTCGGCCCATCGGCCAACCGCCGAGCCTCCTCCATCGCCGCCGGGTAGACCTCGGTCGGGTCCAGTATCCGGTCGACCAGACCCATCGCGAGCGCCTCGTCCGCCCCCACGCGGCGGCCGGTCCAGATCAGGTCGCGGGCGTTCGTGAGGCCGACCACCCTGGGCAGCCGCTGGGTCCCTCCCGCGCCCGGGATGATCCCCAGCGTGATCTCGGTAAGGCCGAGCTCGGCGTCCTTCGCCGCGAACCTGAAGTCGCACGCCAGGGCGACCTCGCAGCCGCCGCCGAGCGCGAACCGGTTCACCGCCGCGATCACCGGCTTGGGGACCGCCTCCAGGTCCCTGCAGGCCTGCTCCAGCGCGTGGACGTCCGGCGCGATCTCACCTGGGCCGAAGTCGACCATCGCCTTGATGTCTGCCCCCGCGGCGAAGATCCGCTCCCCGCCCCACACCACGACAGCTCGGATCGTCCGGTCCGCCCCGACCTCGCGCGCCGCGGCCTGCAGCTCCTCGGACATCGGGCGCGCGAAGGCGTTGGCGGGCGGCCGATCCAGGCGGATCGTGCCTACCGCTCCGTCCCTCTCGATCCGGACGAACCCCCCCATCGCCGAACCATCCTCGCAGACACGCTCGCCGGGCGGGCTGCCTCGGCTCCCACGCCGGGCGTAGGCCATCACTTGCACCTGCAACCCGCTGCTACACTCGCGCCGTGGAACAGGGCACGACGACGGCCGATGTGATCGCGGTGCTCCGGGCGCACGGTTTGCGGATGACCCCACAGCGTCGAGCGATCGTGGCCGAGATCATGCGCACCCAGGGCCACATCTCCCCGACCGCGCTCGCGCGCAAGGTCCAGGGCGAGATGCCCGGGGTGAACGCATCGACGATCTACCGCACACTTTCCCTACTCGAGGAGGTCGGCGTCCTCGCCCACGCCCACCTGGAGGGAGGCGCCGAATACCACCGCGCCGAGGAGGCCGGCCACGTCCACCTGACCTGCTCCAACTGCGGAGCCGAGGACGACCTCTCGCTCGAGGAGGCCAACTCGCTGATCGAGCTGATCGAGCGGCACCACGGATTCGAGCCGGACCTCACGCACTTCGCGATCAGCGGCTTGTGCGCCGACTGTTCGAAGGAGCTGCAGGCCGCCGCCCGCTGAGCGGGCTCGGATCTACCCGACGTGCGCGTCGAGCGCGGCCTCGGGAAGTGAGCGCCGCCGGACCGACGAGACGGCGTAGGCGATCACGAACAGCACCGCCGCCGTGAGCACGACCGCCGGGCCCGAGGCCCAGTTCAGGTAGTAGGACACATACACGCCGACGAAGCCGCAGAACGTCCCCACGGCCACCGAGATCCACAGCATCTTGTGGAAGCTGTCGGTGAGCAACCGGCCGATCACGGGCGGGATCACGAGCATCGCGGCGATCAGCGTGACGCCGAGCACGCTCATGCACACGGTGATGAGCGCGGTCAGCAAGAGGGCGAGCGTGATGTCCATCCGGGCCGTCGACACGCCGGACACATCGGCCACCTCGGGATCGAACGTCGTGAACAGCAGTTGGCGGTACCGGAGGAAGACCGTCGCGCCCGCCGCCACGGTCACGGCCCCGACTACGAGCACGTCGCCGGCGCTCACGCCCAGGACGTTGCCGAACAGAGCGGCCTCGAAGTTCCGGGTGAACGAGCCGATCACCGAGATGATCACGGCACCGATCGCGAAGCTCGCCGAGGTGATCACCCCGATCGCCGCGTCCGCCCCGATCGAGCGCCGGCGCGCGATCAGCAGGATCAGGACGGCCGATACGAGCCCCCACATCCCCGCCCCGAGGTAGAAGCTCACGCCGAGCGCGTAGCTCGCGACCGCGCCGCCGAAGATCGCGTGTGACAGGCCGTGGCCGATGTAGCTCATCCCCCGGAGCACCACGTAGACGCCGATCAGGCCGCAGAGCGCCCCGGCCAGCGTAGCGACGGCGATCGCATTGCGGAAGAACGCGTACCCGAACGGCTCAAGCAGGGTGTCCATGATGCCCCTCCCGCAGCGGCACGACCTTGCGCTCCTCCTCGGGCTCCGGGTAGCGCTCGACGACGACCGGCATGCCCCCGTGCTGGAGCACCTCGAGCGGCGCGCCGTAGGTGCGCTCCAACACGTCCGGCGTGATCACGTCCTGTGGTCGGCCCGTCGCGATCACCTCGCGGTTCAGGCAGACGAGCTTGGGCAGGTGGGCCGCGATGCCGTTCAGGTCGTGGGTCGTGAGCACGATCGCGATCCCCTCGTGGTGGAGCTCGTGGATCAGGTGCATGACGTCATGGCGTGTGCGGACGTCGACGCCCGAGGTGGGCTCGTCCATCAGCAGCAGACGCGGCCTGCGGAGCATCGCGCGGGCGATGAACACCCGCTGTTGCTGTCCTCCCGAGAGCTCGCGGATGTGGCGGCTCCCCAGATCGCTCATCCCCAACCGGTCGAGGACCTCGTCGGCGTCTCGCACGTCCTGACCGGAGGCCCATGGCACCACGCGCCCGTCTATCCGCGACATCAGGACCGCCTCGCGGACCGTCACGGGGAAGTACCAGTTCACGGTCTCGACCTGGGGCACGTAGCCGACGGCGGCCTTGGGGTCACGGAGGATCCGCCCGGCGATGGGTCTCACGGCCCCCGCCGCGGCACGCAGCAGCGTGGTCTTCCCGCTGCCGCTGGGTCCGACGACGCCGACGAAATCGCCTTCGGCCAGGGACAGGTCGACGTTGACCAGGACCGGCTCACGCCCGTATCGGCAGGTCACCTTCTCGAACCGGACGAGGTCGCTCACGAGCGGTACCCGGTCGTATCCCCGGGTTGGATGTTCGTCACGTCGACCCCGTCGAAGGCGCTCGCGTCCCCGCCGAGGGCGGTCATGAAGGTCCGGAAGTCGAAGACCATGAGGCCCAGGTAGCTGTGCGCGGGATCGCCGTTCTCGCCGGGCAGGTCGTCGTCGCGCAGGTCGTCGATGTACTCGGCGCCCGTCTCCGCGGCGATCTGCTCCAGGACGGGACTCTCGAAGACCTCCGAGCCGAAGATGGCCGGCACCTGCTGCTCTCGGATCTGGTCGATCAGGCCGGCGACCTCCTGCGCCGTGGGTTCTGCGAAGTCCGAGGGCTGGATCGCGCCGATCACCGTCCAGCCGTACTCCCGGGCGAAGTAGGGGAAGGAGTCGTGGTACGTGAGGAGCTTTCGGTTCTGGGGCGGCACGGTCTCGGTCGCCTCGCGCACCGCTTGGTCGAGCTGATCGATCCGGGCCGAGAACTCCTGGAGGTTGGCCTCGTAGAATCGGGCGTTGTCCGGATCGAGCTCGCCGAGCTTGCCCGCGACGATCTCGGCATATCGCTTCGCGTACAGCGGGTGGGTCCACAGGTGTGGGTTCGGATCGCCCTTCTCCTGCGGGAACGAGAAGTCGAAGATGAACTCCTGGGGCGTGATCGTGCGGTCCCCCAGCTGGACGATCTCGACGCCCTCCCGCACGTTGGCCTCTGCTAGCTCGCGCGTGGGCTCCTCCAGGTGCAGGCCGTTGATGAACACCACGTCGGCCTCGGCCATCGCCTGGGCGTCCGAAGGCGCCGGCTCGAAGGTGTGGCTGTTCGTGCCCTCGGGAACGATCCCGGTGACGTCGATCCGGGTGCCACCGACGTTCTGCACGATGTTCGTGATCGGCGAGACGGTGGTCACGACCCGCAGAGCGCCGCCCGCCGCCCCTCCCTCGTCCTCGCGGGAGCACGCCGCGGCCGGCAGCACGAGCGCCACTGCCAGGACGAAGATCTTCCCCACGATGACCCCACCGGATGCCACGACAGGCAACGACTCTACCCTGTACCTGCAAGATGTTGCAACTGACGATTCGGGGGTCAGTACCTGGGGGTCTCGATGTACTCGCCGAAGCTCGCGCGCAAGGCGCCGACGACCTCGCCCTGGGTGCAGAGCGCGCGGGCGCACTCGACGAGCGGTTCCACCAGGTTCGCGTCGGTCGAGGCTAGCTCCACCAGACGCTCCAGGGAGGCGCGCGCCGCCTCCGGGTCCCTGCGCGCCCGGACGGCCCGAACGCGCTCTATCTGGGCCCGCTCGATGCCCTCCGGGATCAGCAGGACGTCCACCGCCGCGTCGCCCTCCTCGATCAGGTCGGTGACGCCGACCTTCACGAGGTCACCGTGCTCGAAGCGCTCCTGCTCCGCGAAGGCCGAGTCCGCGATCGCCTGCTGGAAGTGACCGTGTTCGATCCCGGCGAGCACACCCTCGAGCATCGACCCCTCCCCCATGGACAGGATCCGCTCGAACTCGGCCTCGGCCAGCTCCTCCATCCGGTCGGTCAGGCTCTCGAGGAAGTACGAGCCGCCCAGCGGGTCGATCACGTCGGCGACCCCGGACTCGTGGGCGATGATCTGCTGGGTTCGCAGCGCGAGCTTCGCGGCCTCTTCGGTCGGAAGAGCCAGGACCTCATCGAGCGCGTTCGTGTGCAGCGACTGGGTGCCGCCGAGCACCGCGGCGAGCGCCTCGATCGCGGTCCGGACGACGTTGTTCATCGGCTGCTGCGCCGTTAGCGACACGCCGGCGGTCTGCGCGTGGAAGCGAAGGCGCATCGACCCCTCGTCCCGCGCGCCGTAGCGCTCGCGCAGCCAGCGAGCCCAGATGCGCCGCCCGGCGCGGTATTTCGCGATCTCTTCGAAGAAGTCGATGTGCGCGTTGAAGAAGAAGGACAGGCCGGGGGCGAAGCGATCGATCTCCAGCCCGCGTGAGAGCCCGAGCTCCACGTACGCGAATCCGTCGGCCAGCGTGTACGCGAGCTCCTGCCACGCGTTCGCTCCGGCCTCGCGGATGTGGTAGCCGGACACGCTGATCGGGTGCCACCGCGGCACGCGTTCCAGGCAGAACTCCATGAGGTCGCCGATCAGCCGCAGGTGGGGTCTCGGAGGGAAGATCCATTCCTTCTGCGCGATGTACTCCTTCAGGATGTCGGTCTGCAGCGTCCCGTCCAGGCGCTCCCACGGCACCCCCTGGCGCTCGGCGGCGGCAAGGAAGTACGCGAACGCGATCACGGCCGGTCCGCTGATCGTCATCGAGGTCGAGATGTCGCCTAGAGGGATCCGATCGAACAGCTCATCGAAGTCCTCGAGCGAATCCGTCGCGACCCCGCACCGCCCGACCTCGCCCTCGGACAGAGGGTCGTCCGAGTCGCGACCCATCA
Organism: Actinomycetota bacterium; assembly: GCA_035286545.1. Lineage (GTDB taxonomy): Bacteria > Actinomycetota > UBA4738 > UBA4738 > HRBIN12 > DASSJM01. Next base: position 6,069 of record DATEDE010000024.1, read on the forward strand.
GTGTCGGCATGTCGAAGGCGACCGACAGGCCGCCCCCACCGCGCGCGAGCAGGTACTTGTACCGGGCGTTCGTCTCGGCGGGCGTGCCGTACCCCGCGAACTGCCGCATCGTCCATGGCCGGCCGCGGTACATCGTCGGGTAGACCCCACGCGTGAACGGGAACGCGCCCGGCTCTCCCAAGCGGCTCGAGGGATCGGACCCCTCCAGATCCTGGGCCGCGTACAGCGGTCTCAGCGGCTCGCCCGACAGCGTCCTGGCGGTACTGGTCTCGGCCGGGACCTGGCGTTGGCGCTGCTCGACCATCGGCGACGCCTCCCTCGGCTAGGGGTCGCCGGCGGCCGCGACCCGCCGCATCAGGATAGTCGTGGCCCCGTACGGGTCGGTCCGTCGCTCGAGTAGGTCCAGCATCAAGGCGGCATCCCCGCGCAGGAGCGAGGCCGCGCGCCCGCGGAGACGCTCGGCGGCGAGCGCCTCCACCTCGCGGATGAGCCGGTCCCGCCGGTTGCGAGCAAGCCCGCCCGACGTATCCAGGTGCGCCCGGTGAGCGCTGACGGCGTCCCACACCTCGTCCATCCCTTGGCCCGTCGTGGCGGCGGTCGTCACGACCGGCGGCGTCCAATCACGCTCCGGCCCCATGCGGATCATCTGCTGTAGGTCCCGGACCGCGCCGTCGGCGCCCTCGCGGTCGGCCTTGTTCACGACGAAGACGTCGGCGACCTCCAGGATGCCCGCCTTCGCGGCCTGGATCGCGTCGCCCCAGCCCGGGGACACGACCACGAGAGTCGTATCGGTCGCGGCGGCGACGTCGACCTCGGCCTGGCCGACGCCCACGGTCTCGACCACGATCACCTCATACCCCGCGGCGTCCAGGATCCGGACGGCCTCCGGCGCGGCGAGCGCCATCCCACCCAGGTGGCCCCGCGTGGCCATCGACCGGATGAACACGCCGGGATCGGTCGCGTGCGCCTGCATCCGGAGGCGATCGCCCAGCAGCGCGCCGCCGGTGAACGGGGACGTCGGGTCCACGGCGAGGACGGCCACGGAGCTCTCGCGCTGACGAGCCGCCCGGACCAGCTCGCCCGCGAGGGTCGACTTGCCGACCCCCGGCGAGCCGGTCACCCCGACGGTCCACGCCCGCCCGGTGTGGGGGAACAGGCCCGCGGACAGCGCCTCCAGACCCTCATCGCCGTCCTCGACCATCGAGATCGCCCGCGCGATCGCGCGCGGATCCCTGCCCAGCACGCCCTCGACCAGATCCACGGCGGCAAGGGTAGCCGCCCGGGAGCCCGGGACGCGCCGCGCTTTCACCGACCAGCGGCGGCCGCCACCCCCGGCATCGAACGAAGGGCGTCGCGGAGCGACTTGCAGAGCTCGCGCTGCCGGACGAGCTCGGTCGTCTCCAGACCGTGGGAGCGGGTCCGGACCATGGCGAGGTTGATCTGCTCCTTCTGGAGCCGCTTCAGGAGCTTCTCCGCGGACTCGCCGGCCCGCTCCCGGATCTCGCGCCGGGACCGGCGTCGCTCGCCGCGATCGAGCAGGACCCGGAGTTCGGCCTGGGTGAGCGCGGGAGTGTCCGCCTCCTCCAGGAGCGCTAGCTCGAGCCACATCCGCTCGCGGCGGCGCGCGAGGCGGACGAGCACCACGACGAAGATCAGGAGCGGCACGCCCTTGATAGCCGCGGCGAGCGGGATCCGGAGCCAGTCTCCGACGGTCTCCACCGACCCGGGGAAGAAGTTGAACAACGGCGAGTTCCACAGGAAGTGGGCGGCCACCGCGGCCGCGAACAACCCGACTACGACCGACAGGCGGCGGCGGAGCGGCAACTCGTCGCGTCGTGACACGAAGTACGCGATGCCCATGCCACATAGACCCGTGTAGAGCACGTGTCCGTAGAAGCCGCTCGAGACGACCCGCACGTAGAAGCCCGCCAGCACGCCTCCAGGCGTTCCCCCGAAGATCGCAACGAAGTAGAAGACGTCCTCGACGATCGCGAAGCCGAGCCCGCACATCGCGCCGTAGACGAACCCGTCCATCACGTCGTCCATCTCGTCGCGGGCGATCAGGTAGATCAGGACGACGCCGGCCGCCTTCAGCGTCTCCTCGACGACCGGCGCGGTTAGCGCGGCGGTCCACTCGGCCGCGAACACCGGCCCGCCGAGCTTGGCCACGACGAGGGCCCATCCCTCGTTCGCGATCCCCGAGAGGGCGGTGGCGGCCACGGCGCCCCATACGAGCGCCCCGAGCACCAGCGACATCGGCTCGCGCTCATAAAGGTCGAGCAGGTAGATCGCCATGAACAGCGGGAGCCCGTAGACCAGGAGCAGCAGCCAGGAAAGCACCCATCCCGAAGGGGAGATCTCCTGGAAGATCTGCTGTTGCCCCCAGGCGAGGACGCCGGTCAGCGCGACGATCGCGGCGTAGAGCCAGAAGGCGGGCTGCCGCCACTGAAACAGAGACGTGCGGCGACCCCATCCCCTTCGGGGCAGGCGGGCCGGCGCGGGGCGCTCCGCCATCAGGCGATCTCCGCGGTGCGCACCATCGCGCGGATGTCGTCGATGGCGTACCGCAGCTGTCCCGAGGGGGCCCATCCGTCGAACACGGCACCTACGCCCGACGGCGAGACGACCGCGGTGACCTCGCCCTCGATCGGCGCCTGAACGTCGCCGAACGTCCCCACGTAGGCGATCCGCGAACCCGTGAGCCCACCCTCCAGGGTGACCGGCTCCACGTTCTCGGACACCCGGAGCTGTTCGGCGTCGGGCTCCAGCACCTCCTGGACGTAGGACGCGAGCAGATCCAGGTCGGACCCGGCGAACGCGATCGAGGCGACGTCCAGGCTCGCGCTCCCGCGCGTGAACCGGGCACCGGGCGGGTCGCCGAACCGCTCGGCGAGCTCCCACCCCGGCAGCGGGGTCACGGTGACCGAGGCGCTCACCGTCGTGGCCCCGCCCAAGGACTCGCCGAGCGCGTCGGCCACCACGTACCCGCCCGCGACGACCCCCACGATCACCATCGCCACGAGCAGAGGAGGGATCCACCGCCGCTCGTGCAGCGGCGGGGCGGGAAGCGGCGGGTCGGCGACCGCGCTCACCCGGCCACGGACAGGAGCCGGAGGAACCTCGACATCCGCACCGGGTGGCGAAGCATGCCCGATATTCGCACGTCGGGCCCGAGGATCCGACGAACGACCGCCCGCCCCGATCGGTGCAGGAGATCGGGCAGGCCCATGCGCAGGGGGACCACGGCCAGGTCGATGAGGTCCTGCCCGTGACCCTCGACGGAGACGTGGGCGATGGTTGCCGATCCCCCGTTCGCCACCTCAGCCCGATCCCGCCCCAGCCGTACCGTGATGCTCACGCCGGCGTCGGTGGCCGCGAGCTCGACCACCGAGGGGCCGAGCAAGCGCCGGCGTTCCGGGTGTGTAGCCAGGTTCGCCTCGAGCAGTCGACCGACGAGGTTCGCGAGGCCATTCGGCTCTTCATCGGCGAAGGACACGATCGGCGAACCCGAGGGCTCGGTCACGGGAGCAGGAGCACCTTCGTTGCGCGGTGGGTGTCGAACAGCTCGTACCCGAGCGCCGCGTCCTGCAGCAGGAGGCGGTGCGACACGAGCGGGTCCGGGTCGATATCACCCGCACGGACGGCATCCATCGCGCGCTCCCACCAGGCGTGCACGGGACAGATGCCGGCGAACCTCACCGTGATCGCCCGCGTCCACCAGACGCCTATCTGTGCCGACACCACCTCGCCGGTGTACATCCCGACGACGACGATCGTCCCGCCGCGGCGGGCAACGTCCAGCGAGCGATCGAACGCCTGCGCCGACCCCACCGCGTCGATCACCACGTCGGCGCCCCGGCCCCCGGTGAGCTCGTCCACGGCCGTCTGCGCGTTCCGCGCCCGGACGTCGATCGGCACCGCCCCGACGCGCTCGGCCAGCGCCAAGCGCTCGGGCTCGAGTTCCAGTGCCAGGACCTCGCCGGCCCCCGCCGCCCGCGCGGCCTGGATCGCGAAGAAGCCCACCGGACCGGCGCCCACCACTGCGACGGTGTCCCCCGGCGAGATCCCGGAGATCCCCGCCGCGTACACCCCGGTCGTGAGGATGTCGCCCGTGAACAGCGCGCGCTCGTCCTCCAGCTCGTCGGGGACTCGGAGGAGGTTGACGTCGGCTACAGGGACCCGGACGAGCTCGGCCTGCGCGCCGGGGAGGCTCCCCCCGAAGATCCCGGCGCCGAGGTTGCGGAAGTCCTGGCAGAGGTTGGTCTGCCCGTTCCGGCAGAACCAGCAGTCGCCGCACGCGATCACGAACGAGACGACGACGCGGTCGCCCGGTTCGACGCGCCGGACCGCTTCGCCCACGGCCTGGACGACCCCCACCGCCTCGTGGCCGATCGTCTCGCCGGGCTCCAGCGGCGCCTTGCCGTGGAAGAAGTGCAGGTCCGAGCCGCAGATCGCCGCGATGCCGACACGCACGATCGCGTCGGTCGGTTCCTGGACCCGCGGGTCTGGGACGTCGGCGACCTCGACACGACCGACGTCGCGGTAGACGACCGCACGCATCTAGCCGGCGCCGATGAACTCGGTGGGCACCAGCGTCGTGAGGTGTACGAGCTCGTTCGCGGCCCGGACGTGGCGGACGATGTTCGGCAGATCGCCGCGGACCTTCAACTTGCCCTGCATCATCCCTTTCACCGGGTCGAGGTTCCCCAGCACCACCTCGCGCCAGCGGGAGTAGGGCGCCCGGATCTCGTACTCGGCTCCACCGCCCTCCTCCGCCGCGATCATGCGGGCGTCATGGCAAACGCCCCCTCGCAGATCGAGCCAGGCGACGAGGTCCTGGGCCACGCCGCGATCGGGTTCGGCCTCGAAGACGAACGCGATGTCTCCCTCCCAGGTCCTTCCGGCCTCCTGGTACTCCTCGGACCTGTTGATCAGGTCGCGGTAGAGCGCGATCCACTCCTCGCTCGGGAACAGCGCCACGTCGTCTCCTATCGGAATGCCAGGATCAGCGCGAGGCCGATCACGTTGAACGTCACGTGTGCGGCGAGGGGAGCGGCGAAAGCTCCCCGTCGCTCGTAGATGAACGCGAACGCTGCGCCCACGAAGGTCATGACCAGCATCAGCAGGGCGGCGTCGATCGCGGGGCCCGGGATGTAGTGGATCAGACCGAAGGCGACGGCGGAACCCACCGCGCCCACCGTGAACCCGAAGCGGTCGCGGATCGCCCGGAACAGGACGCCGCGGAAGAACAACTCCTCCCCGAACGGTGCGATCGCCACCGCGTACACGATCGTCACGGTCAGGCCGACCGGCGACAGGTCCTGCGGGACCTGCTCCGGCGCCTTGACGGAGTCCCCGGTCAGCGCCTTCAGCAGCACGAGCAGGATCCCGCCTACCACCACGACCGCCACGGGATACAAGCCGACGCCGAACAGCGCGCCCGCGCGGGCGTCCGAAAGCCAGCGACCGCGGACGGGCATCCGCACCAGGCCTTGCCACCCACGGTGGGCCTTGGACAGCCACAGCAGCAGGACGCCGATGATCGTGAGCGCGGCGACCACGGTGGCCACGAGGCTCGCGAGCTCGGACTCCTCGCCCATCGAGGCGAACACCGGCACGGTGGCAAGGCCAGCGGCCAGGAACGCCAGGAGGTAGATGCCCGCGGACTCGACCCAACCCCAGGTGGCGGCGGCTGCGCCGCCGGGCTCGAGCGGGCCGGGATGCAGTCCGTCGGGGCGCGGAGGGATGACCGGCTCGGAGCTCATGGCTCCCCGATCTTCGCGGCTGGGAGCCGGAACGCCACGCCGAACGAGCCCCGGACGAACGGGACCGGCGCGTCGCGACGCGCTCGCGTCACGGCAAGGCCGGGGAGCGCTCGCGCTCGCGGCGGAGGTCCGCGCCGAGCACCGTGAGCTTGGCTTCCAGGTCCTGGTAGCCGCGATCGACGTGGTACATGTCCTCGATCTCGGTCACCCCGTCGGCCGCGAGCGCCGCCACCACCATCGCCGCGCCCGCCCGGATATCGAGGGCCCGAACCGGTGCGGCCGACAGGCGCTCGACGCCGCGGATCACGGCGTGGTGCCCCTCGGTCCGGATGTCGGCGCCCATGCGCTCAAGCTCGTCCACGAACATGAACCGGCTCTCGAACACGTTCTCGGTCACGATGCTCGTCCCGTCGGCCCCGGCGAGCAGCGCCATGATCTGGGGCTGCAGATCCGTCGGGAACCCCGGATAGGGCAGCGTCACAAGATCGACCGCTCGCGGCCGCTGCTCCATCGAGATCGCCACGCCGTCGCCCGTCGCCAGCACGTCGGCACCGGCGTCGGTGAGCTTGGACAAGACGAGGTCCATGTGATCGGCGCGCGCGCCCTCGAGCACGACCCGTCCACTCGTAGCGCACGCGGCGATCGCGTACGTCCCGGCCTCGACGCGGTCGGCGATCACGGCATGGTCCGCCGGCCCGAAGACGTCCATGCCCTCGATCTCGATCGTCGGCGTCCCGACCCCGTCGATACGCGCACCCATCTCGACCAGCAGCGTGGCAAGGTCGGCAAGCTCTGGCTCGCGCGCGGCGTTCTCTATGACCGTGGTCCCCCGAGCGGCGACCGCAGCCATGAGCACGTTCTCGGTGGCGCCTACGCTGGGGAAGTCCAGGTTCACGACGGCGCCGCGCAGCCCCGCGGTCTCACCGACGAGGACCCCGTGCTCAGAGCGGAACCGCGCGCCCATCTTCTCCAGGCCGCGGATGTGCAGGTCGATCTTGCGCGAGCCGATGTTGCAGCCGCCCGGCATGGCTACCCGGGCGGTCCCGAACCTCGCGAGCAGCGGCCCCAGCACCAGGATCGACGCCCGCATCTGACTCACGAGGTCGTAAGGGGTCTCCAACGGTCGCACGTGCGTCGTGTCGACGATCAGTCCGTCCCCGCGCCACGCGACCCCGGCACCCAGATGCTCGAGCACGTCGGCCATCGTTAGGCAGTCCTGGATGCGGGGCACGTTACGGATCGTCGAGCGACCCTCGGCCAGGAGCACGGCCGCCATGAGCTTCAGGGCGGAGTTCTTCGCGCCCGCCACCCGGACGGTCCCCTCCAGGCGCCGGCCTCCGGCGACGAGCAGTCGGTCCATCACACCTCAATCCTAGGCCCGGGCGACGCCGGAGGGTCGAAGCTATCCGTCGAGGCGCGTCCGGACCCGTGCCTTCTCGAGCTCAGTGCGGATCGTGTCGTCCTGACCGTGTCCGAGCTCGGCTTCGAGCTCGACGGCTCGGGCCCCGGCCGCGGCACGGTCGACGTCGGCGGCCATCTCGGCGCCGGTGGCCAGGACGTCGACCCGGGTGGCGCCGCCCGCGCTGGTGACGTGGAGGAACCCCCCGTCGATGACGGCCCGTTGCCAGTCCCCGTCCTCGGTCTGCAGACGAAGGACGCCGATCGACAACCGGACCAGCAGCGGCGCGTGTCCCGCGAGTATCCCCACCTCGCCGTCGACGCCGTGCGCGATCAGCATCTGGGCCGTCCCCGACCAGACCTCGCGTTCGGGCGTGACGAGATGGACCTCGAGAGACACTGGCTAGGCGGCCTCCATCTTCTTGGCCTGCTCGACGGCCTCATCGACGCCGCCGACCAGCAGGAATGCCTGCTCGGGCAGGTGGTCATACTCGCCCTCCGTGAGGCCCTTGAACGAGGTGATCGTCTCGTCGATCGGCACGTACTTGCCCGGGATCCCGGTGAACTGCTCCGCTACGAAGAACGGCTGGGACAGGAACTTCTGGATCTTCCGGGCGCGAGAGACGACGACCTTGTCCTCCTCGGACAGTTCGTCCACACCGAGGATGGCGATGATGTCCTGCAGGTCCTTGTAGCGCTGGAGGATCTCCTGCACCCGCCGTGCGACGGCGTAGTGCTCCTGTCCGACGTAGCGAGCGTCCAGGATCCGGCTCGTCGAATCCAGCGGGTCCACCGCCGGGTAGATGCCTAGGGCGGCGATGTCGCGGCTCAGCACCGTCGTGGCGTCCAGATGCGCGAACGCGGTGTGCGGCGCGGGGTCCGTGATGTCGTCGGCCGGCACGTAGATCGCCTGCAGCGAGGTGATCGAGCGGCCCTTCGTCGACGTGATCCGCTCCTGGAGCTCGCCCATCTCGTCGGCGAGCGTTGGCTGGTACCCGACCGCGCTGGGCATGCGGCCGAGCAGCGTAGAGACCTCCGAGCCCGCCTGCGTGAAGCGGAAGATGTTGTCCACGAACAGCAGAACGTCCTTGCGCTCGACGTCTCGGAAGTACTCGGCCATCGTGAGCGCCGAGAGAGCCACCCGCAGCCGGACGCCCGGCGGCTCGTCCATCTGCCCGAACACGAGCGCGGTCTTCTCGATCACGCCGGACTCGGTCATCTCCAGGAACAGGTCGTTGCCCTCACGGGTGCGCTCGCCCACGCCGGCGAACACCGAAACGCCGCCGTGCTGCTCGGCCTGTCGGCGGATCATCTCCTGGATGATCACGGTCTTGCCAACCCCGGCGCCGCCGAACATCCCGATCTTGCCGCCCTGCACGTAGGGCTCGAGGAGGTCGATGACCTTGATGCCCGTCTCGAGCATGACCGACTTGGGCTCCAGCTCGTCGAACGGCGGGCTGTCGCGGTGGATGGGCCAGCGGTCGGCAGCGTGGATCTGGTCCTCGGTCGTGTCCAGCGGCTCCCCGAGCACGTTGTAGACGTGGCCGAGGACGCCCTCGCCGACCGGCACGCTGATCGGCGATCCCGTGTTCTCGACGGGCGCACCACGCACCAGGCCGTCGGTCGGCTTCAGCGCGATGGTCCGGACCTGCGAGTCGCCGATGTGCTGGGCGACCTCGCATGTGATCCGCGTCGTCCGGCCCTCGAGCTCGATGTCGACCTCGAGGGCGGTGTTGATCTCGGGGAGCTCGGAGGGCGGGAACTCGACGTCCACCACCGGGCCGATCACCCGAACCACCCGTCCCTTCGCGCGCCCGTCCTTCTCGTTGGTCATGGGGTCACTCCTTCGACGCCGCAGCCAGGGCCTCGGCCCCGCCGACGATCTCGCTGATCTCGGTCGTGATCTCGTCCTGCCGGGCACGGTTCGCCTGGCGAGTAAGTATCTTGATGAGTTCTTCCGCGTTGTCCGTCGCCGCCTTCATCGCGCGTCGCCGCGAGGCGTTCTCCGAAGCCGCCGACTCCAGCAGGGCTGCGTAGACCTTCGTGACGAGGTACTGGGGAAGCAGGAAGTCCAGGATCTGCTCGGGCTCGGGCTCGAACAGGTACTCGGCCTCGGGGACGCCGCCCTGGCCGCGGACCTCCTCGGCCGCGATCGGGAGGAACCGCTGTCGCGTGGCGCGGAGCGTGAACGCGGAGCGGAAGTCCGTGAAGGCGCAGACCAGCTCATCGATCTCGGCGGCTGCGAAGTCCTCGACCAAGGCCCGGCCTATCTCCTCGGCCTTCTCGTAGGTGGGGACCTCGCTGAAGCCCAGCCACGAGCGCCGAACCGCGACGGCCCGGAACCGGAAGTAGCCGAGACCCTTCTTCCCTACCACGTACAGGACGGGTTCCAGACCGCGGCCGCGGATCCGCCCCACGGCCTCCTCGGCGATCTTCAGGACGTTCGCGTTGTAGGAACCCGCGAGCCCCCGGTCCGAGGTCACGATCAGCACGCCCGCTCGCGCGGGCCGATCGCGCTCTTCAAGGAGCGGGTGGCTGAGGGAGCCGGTCTGCCTGGCGACGTCCTCCATGGCTTTCGTGAGCTGGATCGCGTAGGGCCGCGAGGCCTCGACACGTTGCTGCGCCTTCACGATGCGCGAGGACGCGATCAGCTCCATCGCGCGCGTGATCTTCTTCGTCGAGTTGACGGAACGGATCCGGCGCCGGACAACCCTGAGCTGTGCGCCCATGGACTACTCGACCTCGTGGGATGCGTCCGGGTCCTGCGGCGGGTGCTCTGTCGTGTGCTCTGTCGTGTTCTCTGGCGCGTCCTCGGTCGATGACATGCGCTCCCAGCCCACATCCGGCTTCATCTCGTCGGGCTTGGTGGTCTCCCCGAGGGCCGCGGCCGAGCCCGCTGCGGGAGGGGTCGGGACGAACGTCGAGCGGAACGTCTCGAGCGCCGAGGTCAGCGAGGCCTCCGTCTCCTCGGACATGTCGCCCGTGTCGCGGATCGCCGCGAGGACCTCCGGGCTGCGGGTGTCTAGGTACTCGGCGAACCCCTCGACGAACCGCCGGGCGTCCTCGACCGGATACGCGTCCAGGTGGCCGCCGGTCGCGGTCCAGATCAGGACGACCTGGTGCTCGACCGAGAGCGGTCTGTACTGCGGCTGCTTCAGCACCTCGACGACGCGGGCGCCGCGCGAGAGCTGCTGCTGCGAGGCCTTGTCCAGCTCGGAGCCGAACTGCGCGAACGCCTCGAGCGCCCTGTACTGCGCGAGGTCGATCCGCAACCGCCCAGCGATCTTCTTCATGGCCTTGATCTGGGCGTTCCCGCCCACGCGCGAGACCGAGATGCCCACGTTGATCGCGGGCCTCACGCCGGCGAAGAACAGGTCGGGCTCAAGGTAGATCTGGCCGTCCGTGATGGAGATGACGTTGGTCGGGATGTAAGCCGAGACGTCGTTGCCCTTGGTCTCGATGATCGGCAGGGCCGTGAGCGAACCCGCCCCCAGCTCGTCCGAGAGCTTGGCCGCGCGCTCGAGGAGCCGCGAGTGAAGGTAGAAGACGTCGCCCGGGTAGGCCTCGCGTCCGGGCGGGCGGCGCAGAAGGAGCGAGAGCGTCCGGTACGCGGTCGCCTGCTTGGACAGGTCGTCGTAGACGGCGAGCGCGTGCTTGCCCTCGTACATCCAGTAGGCCCCGAGCGCGGCGCCGGCGTAGGGGGCGATGTACTGGAACGGAGTGGGGTCCGAGGCCGAGGCGTTCACCACCACCGTGTACTCGAGTGCGCCGTTCTCGCGGAGGGTCTCGACGACCTCGGCCACCGTCGAGGCCTTCTGCCCGATCGCGACGTACACGCACCGGACCTGGCGCTTGGGGTCTCCGCTCGCCCAGTTGTCACGCTGGGCGATGATCGCGTCGATCGCGATCGCGGTCTTGCCGGTCTGACGGTCGCCGATGATCAGCTCGCGCTGGCCGCGGCCGATCGGGGTCATCGCGTCGATCGCGGCGATGCCGGTCTGCAGCGGCTCCTTCACGGGCTGGCGCTGGACGACTGTAGCGGCCTGGATCTCGAGGTCTCGGGTCTCCTCGGCCGGGATCGGCCCCTTGCCGTCCAGCGGACGACCGAGCGCGTCCACGACGCGACCCAGGAACCCGTCGCCGACCGGGATCGACAGGATCCTGCCCGTCTGCTTGACCGGGTCCCCCTCCTCGATATGCGCGGCCTCGCCCAGGATGATGCAGCCGATCTCGTCCTCGTCCAGGTTGGAGGCGAGGCCGAGGACGCCGCCGGGGAACTCCAGCAGCTCGTTGGACATCGCGCGAGGGAGTCCTTGGACACGCGCGATGCCGTCGCCGGTCTCGATCACCCGGCCGACCTCCTCGCGCGCGACCGAGGGCTTCCAGCTCTCTACGTTGCGGCGCAAAGCATCCGCGATGCTTTCGGGGTCGAAGTTCAATGCCATCAGCTCACACGCTCCCCAGCCGTTGCCTCGCCTCGTTCAATCGGGTCCGGATGGACCCGTCGAAGATCTCGTCGCCCACACGCGCCACGACCCCGCCGACGATCCCGGGGTCGATGACGACCTTGACCTCGAGCGACTTGCCGCTGGCCGCGGCGAGCGCCTGCCTGATCCGCTCGCGTTGCTCGTCCGAGAGCGGGACCGCAGCACGGACCTCGGCGACCGCCAGCTGCCGGCGCTCGGCCGCCACGGCGGCGAAGGCATCGACGATCTTGCCGAGCTCTCGCGCGCGCCCCGAGTCGACCACCAGTGACAGCAGGCTCCCGGTGAGCGGGTGGGCACGCGCCCCGAGCAGCTCGTGGATCGTCGCCTTCTTGTTCTCCGAGGGCAACGAGGGATCGGTGAGGGCCTCTCGCAGGGCCGTGTTCTGCTCGACGGCCTTGGCGAACGCGAAGAGCTCGTCCTCGACCGCGCCGAGGGCGCCCTCGGCCTCGGCGACGGCGATCATCGCCTCCGCGTAGCCACGGATCAGGGCGTCCCTGCGCGCCACCCTCAACCCTTCCCGTCGCCGCCCGCCGCGACCTGGTCGATGTACTCGTCGATCAGCTGCTCGTGCGCGCTCTTGTCGAGGGACCGCATCACCACGCGGCCGGCCAGGTCGACCGCGATCTCGCCGACCTGGGCCCGGAGCTCCTCGAACACCCGGTCGCGCTCGGCGCGGATCTCGTCCTGCGCCCGAGCCACCGTGGCGCTCGCCTCTTCCTCGGCCTTGGCCTGGATCTCGCGCCGGAGGTGGTCGGCGGTCTTGCGGGCCTCCTCGATGATCCGGTTGGACTCCTCGCGGGCGCCGGCGAGCTGCTCGCGGTACCCGGCGAGCTCCTGGTCCGCCGTCCGCCGGGTCTGCTCCGCGTTCTCGAGCTCCCCCTGGATCTTCTCCCGTCGCTCATCCAGCAGCGCGCTCACGCGCGGAAGGACCCACTTCCAGATGAAGAAGAACAAGATGCCGAACGCTAGCGCCCCTACGACGAGCTCTTCCCAATGCGGGTACAGGTCCGCGGCGTCGTTGACCGCCTCGGCTTCGCCTTCGGCCTGCGCGAGGATCGCGCCGATCAATGTGTACACGGCTCGCCCTCCCTAGATGATGAACGAGAACGCGATGCCGAACAGCGCCAACGCCTCGATCAACCCGATCCCGATGAACATCGTCGCTCGCACCTGACCCGCGTACTCGGGCTGGCGAGCCATCGCCTCGACCGACTTGCCTATCAACACACCGAGGCCGATGCCCGGCCCGATGGCGGCCAAGCCGATGACCAGGCCGCGCCCGATCGTCTCGAGGCCGCCACCGACGGCTTCCTCGGCCGCCTGCGCGAGAAGTCCCAGCAACATGTTGCCTCCTTCGCTAGTGCTCTTCGGCCAGCGCACCGCCGATGTACGAGGCCGTGAGGATGGTGAAGATGAACGCCTGCAGCAGTGACACGAAGATCTCGAAGCCGACGAGCACGACCCCGATCGTGAACGAGAAGGGCGCGAAGATCGCGATCCATCCGCCCTGGAGCATCGCCACCGTGCCCACGAAGAACACGGCGAGCAGGAAGTGTCCCGCGAGGAAGTTGGCCCAGAGTCGGACCGACAGGGTGATCGGCCGGATCACGATCTGGGTGATGAACTCGATCGGCACCAGGAGCGGGTAGAGCCACCCGGGAGCGCCGGGCGGGAACAGGACGTGCTTGGAGTAGCCGACGAAGCCGTGCCGCTTGATCCCGACCCCGTTGTAGGTGACCCAGGCGATCAGGGCCATGACCAGGGGGAAGGCGATCCTGCTGTTCGAGGAGAAGTTGATGCCGGGCACTACCTCGAAGATGTTCCAGAAGAAGATCGCGAAGAAGAGGGTGGTGAGCAGCGGCATGAACCGGTCGCCCTCGGGCCCGATCATCTGGAGCGCGATGTTCTCCCGGACGAACTGGATGCCCACCTCGGCAACGCTCTGCAGCTTCCCCGGGACGACCCGCGGCCGCCGCAGCGCGAAGAAGAAGAAGGCCAGCATCAGCACGAACCCCAGGAGCACCAGGAACGTGATGAAGTTCAGGCAGAACGATAGCCCGCCGACGTTCAGCGACGGGCCCCAGCACCCCCAGACGAAGTCCTTCGTCGTGGGCGGCTCGAAGGCCGCTACGACCGCTCCGATCAACGCCTGACCCCCGGATCGTTGGAGGGGAACGTCCACAGGTCTGCCTGCAGGTGGCCGGAGAGGAGCTTCATCTCGACGCCGAGCAGCACGATCGTTGCCGGGACGAGCGCGATCAGGAACGCCGGCAGCGAGAACCAGGACTGCTGGTCGAGCACGGCGATGACCAAGGCGATCACCCCCAGCCGGACCACGAATCCACCGAGCCCCACGCCGTAGACGACGACCGGCGAGATGCGTGCCGCCCACCCGAGCGACCACCCGTGGACCAGGAAGTTGAGCGCGACGACCGCGATCGCGATCGAGGCGGACCACCCGGCGTCCTGCCCGTCGAGCATGGTGCCCAGCGCGAACGCGACGACCGCGACGGGGAGCGCGAAGGGAAGGATCCGTCGGATGAGCTCCCGTTCAGGCTCCACGCTGGTTCCCTTCCCCTTTGCCGTATCGCAGGTACACGATGTACGTGGCGCAGACGGCCCCGAGCACCATGCCCAAAGCCGCGAAGACATCGGCCGTCCCCACGAGCCGGTCCAGGAGGAACCCGATCCCTCCCCAGACGGCGATGCCCCCGAGCATCGTTGCGGTGATCGACCAACCAGTCCCCATACCGGACCAGGCGTCGTTCCGGTGCTTCTGGGGCATGGGCGGGCAAGTATATCGGCGCCTCGAGAGAGCCGTCAAAGCAGAGCGGCGAACGTTTCCGCAGGTAGACGGCCATTTATACGACCGCTTGTGAAAGGATTCACGAGCGTCGGAGGACGACCTAGCCCTCGAAGACGGTACGGAAGGTCGCCTCCCAGGCGGCGGCCTCGTCGTCGGTCGCGAGTTCGCGGTACTCGTGCAGGTTCGCGGCCATCTCGTCGGTGAGGAACACGAGCGGGCTCTGGGCGACCTGGAGCAGGCGCACGCGCTCCTGCGGGTCGCCCACGCTCTCGGCCATCTTCACGATCTCCGGCTGAGCCTGAGGGACCGGGGTGATGTAGTTCACGTACTGGGCGATCTGCGCCGCCACCTTCGGGTCGTATACGTGGTCCATGTACGTGATGGCATCGGCCAGGTGGGCGGCGCCCTCGGGGATCACCATGGCGTCGGTCCAGAGCAGGGCGCCCTCCACCGGCACCACGAACTCGATCTGCTCGGGAAGGTCCTTGCCGAGCTTGGCCGCGAAGATGTCCCCGGACCACGCCATCGTGATCGCCACGTCGCCACGTTTGAGGGCCGGGATGTAGTTGGCCGAGTAGTAGTCCGCCAGCACGCCCGAGTCTCGCTGGCGGACGAGCAGGTCGGCAGCCCGCTGCCAGTCCTCCGCCGTGGAATCCTCGGGGCTCACGCCCTCGGCGAGCAGCGCGAGGTTCGGCATGTCGACGATGTCGCCGAACATCCCCACGAGGCCCGCGAACTCCTCGCTGAACAGGTCGCCCAGGCTCGTGATCGGCCGTCCCGTCACCTCGGGGTCGTACGCGATCCCTGTCACCCCGGACTGCCAGGCCATCGAGTACCGGTT
>DATEDE010000025.1:0-2587 GCA_035286545.1 Actinomycetota bacterium
CCGTCTACGACCGGGCCACGGAGATCGCGCGCCGCTACGGGTACCGGTACGTCGAGACGCCGGGTTTCGAGCACACCGAGCTGTTCGCGGCGACGTCGGGACAGACGAGCGACGTCGTGAGCAAGGAGATGTACACGTTCAGGGACCGGGGCGACCGGTCGATCACGCTGCGGCCCGAGGGCACCGCCCCGGTGATGCGCGCCTACCTGCACCAGCGCCAGGAGATGCCGTCGCCGTTCAAGGCGTACTACCTGACCAGGATGTACCGGTACGGCCGGCCGCAGGCGGGGCGTTACCGTGAGCACCGGCAGTTCGGGATCGAGGTGTTCGACGAGGCCTCGCCCGCCGCGGACGTCGAGACGATCGTGTTGGGAGACCGCTTCCTACGCGAGCTCGGTCTCGCGCGTTACCGCGTCGAGGTGAACTCGATCGGCGACGAGGCCTGTCGGCCGGCCTACCGAGAGGAACTGCTCGCTTTCCTGAGCGCGAACCGCGACCGGCTACGCGACGAGCACCGCGACCGCTTGGAGGACAACCCGCTCAGGGTGCTCGACTGCAGGGACGAGGCGTGCGTGACGGTCGCCTCCGAGGCGCCCCGGCTGGTCGACCGGCTGTGCGAGGACTGCCGCGCGCACTTCGACGCGGTGAAGGAGGGTCTGCGGGCCGAGGGGCTCGGGCCGGTCGTGACCCCGACGCTGGTCCGCGGGCTCGACTACTACACGCGCACCGCGTTCGAGTTCGTGAGCGAGGTGCTCTCGCAGGCCCAGGCGACGCTGTTCGGCGGCGGGCGGTACGACGGCCTGGCCGAGGCGCTCGGTGGCCCGCGGGTGCCCGGTGTCGGGTTCGGCATGGGTCTGGAGCGGGTGCTCCTCGCGCTGAAGGACGAGGGTGTCGAGCCGCCGGGGGACACCGGACCCACCGTGTTCGTCGTCGGGATCGGGAGCGGCCGCCAGGCGGCGCGGGAGCTCGTGCGGTCGCTCCGGGCGGCGGGCGTCCCTGCTGATGCGGCGTTCGAGGAGCGGCCGCTCAAGGCCCAGCTCAAGGCGGCCGACCGAGCCGACGCGGCGTACGCGGCGATGGTCGGCGACCGTGAGATCGAGGCCGGCGTCGCAACGCTCCGGCGGCTGTCCGACGGTGCGCAGGAGGAGGTCCCGCTGGGCGATGTGGTGAACTGGCTCGCCCGAACGGACGGAGCGAGCGGGTGACGAGCACGATGCGGACGGCCCTTCGAAGCCATGTGTGCGGAGAGCTCCGCGCCGAGCACGTGGGTTCGCAGGTCACGCTCTGCGGCTGGGCCTGGCGCCAGCGAGACCACGGCGGCGTGACGTTCGTCGACCTCCGCGACCGCGAGGGCCTGATCCAGCTGGTGTTCCATCCCGAGGATGCGCCGGAGGCCCACGCCGCCGCCCAGGCGTTCAAGGCGGAGTCCGTCGTGCGCGTCATCGGCGAGGTCCGCGCCCGGCCGGAGGGCACCGTGAACCCCGAGCTCCCGACCGGCGGGATCGAGGTCGCCGTGACCGCGGTCGAGGTCCTGTCCGAGGCCGAGACCCCGCCCTTCGTGATCGAGGACCGGATCGAGGTCTCCGAGGACCTGCGGCTGCGCTACCGGTACCTCGACCTGCGCCGTCCCGAGATGACGAAGGTCCTGGCGCTCCGGGCACGGATCAACGCGATCATCCGAGAGGAGATGGAGGCCCTCGGCTTCCTCGAGGTCGAGACCCCACTCCTGACGCGGAGCACCCCCGAGGGCGCGCGCGACTTCCTCGTCCCCAGCCGGTTGTTGCCGGGCACGTTCTACGCGCTCCCGCAGTCACCGCAGCAGCTGAAGCAACTGTTGATGGTCGGCGGGCAGGATCGCTACTACCAGATCGTGCGGTGTCTGCGCGACGAGCAGCCCCGCGCGGACCGGAGCTTCGAGTTCACACAGCTCGACGTCGAGATGTCGTTCGTGGACGAGGAGGACGTGTTCGCGGTTATCGAGCCGCTGTACGCGCGCATCGTCCGCGAGACGCAAGGGGTCGA
This sequence comes from Actinomycetota bacterium, assembly GCA_035286545.1. GTDB lineage: Bacteria > Actinomycetota > UBA4738 > UBA4738 > HRBIN12 > DASSJM01. The sequence continues at coordinate 2,023 of DATEDE010000025.1, forward strand.
GGTCGCCACGCCGTTCCCGCGCCTGAACTACGAGCACATGATGGACCGGTACGGCTCGGACAAGCCCGACCTGCGGTACGGGATGGAGCTTGAGCACCTGGGTGAGGTCTTCGCCGGCACGGGGTTCCGCGCGTTCGCTTCGGTCCTGGAGGCCGGCGGGCTCATCAAGGGGTTCGCGGCGCCGGGTGGCGGAGCGCTCTCTCGCAAGGAGCTCGACGACCTCGTGCAGATCGCGAAGTCGCGGGGCGCCGCCGGCCTGGTGTGGATCGTCTTCGAGGACGGGGGCGTCCGCTCGCCGGTCGAGAAGCACCTGTCCGCCCCGGAGATCGATGGCCTGGCGAAGGCGACCGGCGCAGGCCCCGGCGACCTCGTCTTGATCGTCGCCGACAAGCCCGACCGCACGAACGTCGCGCTCGACGGGCTGCGCCGGCACATGGCCGATCGGCTCGGCCTGATCCCGGAGGGGGAGTGGGCGTTCTGCTGGCTGGTCGAGCCTCCGCTGTTCGAGTGGAGCGACGAGGAGGCCAAGTGGGTCTCGGCGCACCACCCCTTCACCTCGCCGGCC
>DATEDE010000026.1:0-10323 GCA_035286545.1 Actinomycetota bacterium
GCGAGCGGCACGCCGGTCACCTTGGACACGAACGGCACCGTACGCGACGCGCGCGGATTCGCCTCGAGCACCCAGATCCGCTCGTCCTTCACCGCGAGCTGCAGGTTGATGAGCCCGAGGACGCGGAGTCGGCGCGCCAGCATGGCGGTGATCGCCTCGACCTCGTCCAGCTCCTCGTCGGACAGCGTGGCGGGTGGGATCTGGCAGGAGGAATCACCCGAGTGCACTCCGGCCTCCTCGATGTGCTCCATCACGGCGCCCACGAACACGTCGGCGCCGTCACATACCGCGTCGACGTCGACCTCGATCGCGCCCTCGAGGAACCGGTCGATCAGGACGGGGTGGTCGGGGCTGGCCGCGGCGGCGGTGGCGACGAAACGCTCGAGCTCGACGTCGTCGTACACGATCTCCATCGCGCGGCCCCCCAGGACGTAGGAGGGTCGCACGATAACGGGGTACCCGATGCGAGCCGCGACCGCCTGCGCGTCGTCGAGGTCGCGAGCCTGCCCGTGCGGCGGCGCGAGGATGCCGAGGTCCGCTACGAGCTCCGCGAACCGGCCGCGGTCCTCGGCGAGGTCGATCGACTCCGGCGACGTCCCGAGCACGGCGAACCCCGCGGCCTCCAGGTCGTGCGCGAGCCGCAGCGGCATCTGCCCTCCGAGCTGACAGATCACGCCGACCGGGCGCTCGGCCTCGCACACCGCCAAGACGTCCTCGGTCGATAGCGGCTCGAGATAGAGACGGCTAGAGGTGTCGTAGTCCGTCGAGACGGTCTCGGGGTTCGAGTTCACCATCACCGCCTCGTACCCGGCCTCGCGGAGAGCGTAGGCCGCGTGCACGCAGGCGTAGTCGAACTCGATCCCCTGCCCGATGCGGTTCGGCCCGGCCCCGAGGATCACCACGCGTGGACGCTCGGCCGGGCGCACCTCGTCCTCGTCCTCGTAGGTCGAGTAGTGGTAAGGGGTCCGCGCCGGGAACTCGCCGGCGCAGGTGTCCACGGTCTTGAACACGGGCCGTACCCCCAGGGCCGTCCGGCGCGCACGCACGTCGGGCTCCGTGGTGCCGGTGAGGTGCGCCAGTCGGCGATCGGAGATCCCGAGGCGCTTGGCCCGCAACAGTTTCGCGGCGTCGAGCTCGTGGAGCTCGACGCCCTGCAGTGCCGCCGCCTCCTCGACCACCTGCGCGATCTGGTCCACGAACCACGGATCGATCGCGCTAACAGCTGCGACCTCGTCGACGCTCGCGCCGTCGCGGAGCGCGCGCTCCAGCACCTGGAGCCGGTGCTCGGTCGGCACCGGTACCGCCTCGAGCAGGCCGGCGGGCGCGTCCCAGCCAAGGTCGACCCCGGTCCGCTCGAGGGAGCGCCAGGCCTTGCCGAGCGCCTCCTTGAATGTGCGTCCGATCGCCATCACCTCGCCGACCGACTTCATCGTCGACGTGAGCACCGGGTCGGCCTCCGGGAACTTCTCGAAGGCGAACCGCGGGACCTTGACGACGACGTAGTCCAGGGTGGGTTCGAACGCGGCCGGGGTCTGGCCGGTGATGTCGTTCGTGATCTCATCGAGCGAGTAGCCCACGGCGAGCAGCGCGGCGACCTTCGCGATCGGGAAGCCGGTCGCCTTGGACGCGAGGGCGCTCGAGCGGGAGACGCGCGGGTTCATCTCGATCAGGACCTGGCGTCCGGTGCGCGGATCGACGGCGAACTGGATGTTCGAGCCACCCGTCTCCACGCCGATCGCGCGGATGCACGCGAGTGCCGCGTCGCGCATCGCCTGGTACTCCACGTCTGTGAGCGTCTGCGCCGGCGCCACCGTGATCGAGTCGCCCGTGTGCACGCCCATCGGGTCCACGTTCTCGATCGAGCAGATCACCACGGCGTTGTCCGCGCCGTCGCGCATCACCTCCAGCTCGAACTCCTTCCACCCGGCGATCGACTCCTCGACGAGGACCTCGGTCACCGGGCTGATCCCCAGGCCCCGCGCGGCGACGTGCTCCAGCTCGGAACGGTCGTGGGCGAACCCGCTCCCCCCACCGCCGAGGGTGAACGAGGGGCGCAGTATCAGCGGATACCCGATCTCCTGCCCCAGCACGAGCGCCTCGGCGAGGGTGTGCGCGACCCCCGCGCGAGGAACCTCGAGACCGGCCCCGGCCATCGCCCGCTTGAACCCGCTCCGATCCTCAGCGCGATGGATCGCCTCCAGGCTCGCCCCGATCAGCCGCACCCCGAGGCGCTCGAGGTCGCCGGACCCCGCTAGCGCGACGGCCACGTTCAGCGCGGTCTGACCTCCGAGCGTGGGCAGCAGGACGTCCGGCTTCTCGCGCTCGAGGACCTGCAGGACGGATCCGGGGGTGAGCGGCTCGATGTAGGTGCGATCGGCGAACTCGGGATCGGTCATGATCGTCGCCGGGTTCGAGTTCACGAGCGACACGTGGAACCCTTCGCGCCGAAGCACCTTGCAGGCCTGGGTTCCCGAGTAGTCGAACTCGCACGCCTGACCGATCACGATCGGCCCCGAGCCGACCACCAGGATCCGGTGGAAGTCCGTGCGCCGTGGCACCTAGGCGGCTTCCATCAGCGTGCGGAACTCCGTGAACAGCTCGCGAGGATCGTGCGGCCCGGGCGCGGCCTCGGGGTGGTACTGCACGCAGAACGCGGGGACGTCCAGACACCGGAGGCCCTCGAGCGTCCCGTCGTTCAGATTCCAGTGCGTTAGGTCGGCACGCCCGAAGGCGGTCGTGGCGATGTTGCCTTCCCGCCCCCAGCCGTCGGGGTCGACGGCGAAGCCGTGGTTGTGGCTGGTGACCTCGACACGGCCGGTGCGCAGGTCCTTCACCGGTTGGTTCGCGCCACGGTGACCGAAGGACATCTTGTACGTTCGGCCGCCGAGCGCGAGCCCGATCAGCTGGTGGCCCAGGCAGATCCCGAACACCGGGAGGCGGCCGAGGAGCCCCACCGCCGCCTGGACGCCGTAGCGCGTGGCCGCCGGGTCGCCGGGCCCGTTGGAAAGGAGCGCGCCGTCGAACCCCCCGTCGAGCACGCCGGCGGCCGACGTGGCCGCCGGGACGACGGTTGCCTCGATCCCGGTCGCGGCCAGCCGGCGCAGGATGCTCCGCTTCATCCCGAAGTCGTACGCCGCCACGCGCAGGACGCGTCCACGCTCGGTGCTGGCCGGGCCAACGAGCTCCGAGGCCTGGTACGGCGCCGGGGTGCTCACGTGGACCGCGAGATCCGCCCCCTCCATCCCCGGCTGCGTGCGGACGCGTTCGACCAGGGAGGCCGGGTCCAGGTCGACAGTCGATACACCGCATCTCATGGCGCCGCGCTCGCGAAGGAGCAGCGTGAGGCGCCGGGTGTCGATGCCTTCGATCGCTACCACGCCGGACGAGGCGAGGTCGTCGCGGATCGTCCGGGTGGCGCGCCACGACGACGCCCTGCGCGAGGCCTCGCGCACCGCGAACCCGGCGACCTGGACCCGCCAGGACTCGGGATCGTCCTCGTTCGTGCCGGTGTTGCCCTGGTGGGGCGCGGTCATCGCGACGATCTGTCCGGCGTAGGAGGGGTCGGTGAGCACCTCCTGGTAGCCGGACATCCCGGTGTTGAACACGGCCTCCCCGAGCGCCTCGCCCTCGGCGCCGAACGAGGTCCCGCGGAACGACGTCCCGTCCTCGAGGACCAGGAGCGCCGGCGGCCCCGCCTTCACCGCTGCGCCTTCCCATCGGCGACCACCAGGTCACCCGCGTACACGGTGTGGATCACGCGTCCCCGGAGCCGGCGGCCCAGGAACGCGGAGTTCCGGCTGCGCGAGGCGAACGGCGGCTCCACCGTCCACTCCGCCGCCGGGTCGAACGCGACGAGGTTCGCCGGCCTTCCCGGCTCGATCGGACCGCCGTGGCCGGAGGCACCCAGGATCCGGGCTGGGGCCGTGGACATCGCCTCGATCGCGCGGGTTAGCGACATCGTGCCCGGCTCCACCAGGTGGGTGAGGACCGCGGAGAGCGCCGTCTCCAGGCCGATCGTCCCCGGTGGCGCCTGGTCGAACTCGACCTCCTTGTCCTCCACCGCGTGGGGCGCGTGGTCCGTCGCGACGGCGTCGATCGTCCCGTCGACGAGCGCCGCCCGGAGCGCGTCCCGGTCCTCGAGGGCCCGGAGCGGGGGGTTGACCTTGACGTTCGTGTCGTAGGTGAGCAGGTCCTCCTCGCTGAAGACGAGGTGGTGCGGGGTCACCTCGGCCGTTACCCGCAGCCCCTGGGCCTTGGCCCGACGAACCATCTCGACCGAGCCGGCCGACGAGAGGTGGCACAGGTGCAGCCGTCCGCCCGCGAGACGTGCGACGGCCAGGTCGCGGGCGACGATCACCTCCTCGGCCTCGCGCGGCTGTCCGGCAAGGCCCAGCGAGTACGAGTGCAACCCCTCGTGCATCTGGCCGTCCTCGGCGAGCGAGGCATCCTCGCAGTGCTCGGCGATCAGGACCCCGTCGAAGGCCCTGGAGTAGGTGAGCGCGTTCCGCAGCATCCGCGCCGTGGGCACGCACCGCCCGTCGTCGCTGAAGATCCGGACGCCGGCCTCGACCATCTCGCCTATCTCTGCCATCGCCTCTCCCGCGAGGCCGCGAGTGATGGCGCCGACGGGAAAGACGTCGCAGAGCCCCGCGGCTCGGCCGAGGTCGCGGACCTCGTGGATGACGCCCGCGTGGTCGGCGACGGGGTCCGTGTTGGCCATGGGCGAGACGGCGGTGAAGCCACCCAGCGCGGCCGCCCGGCAGCCGGTCTCGACCGTCTCCTTATCCTCGCGCCCGGGCTGACGCAGGTGGGTGTGCAGGTCGACGAGCCCCGGCGAGAGCACTAGCCCGTCGGAGTCGAGCACCGTGGCCCCCGCCCCGGCGTCGGAGGCGACCAGACCGTCCACGACGGCGACGTCCGCGACCTCGTCGCGCCCACTCGCCGGGTCGACGACGCGGGCGCCCCGGAAGACCAACCTCTCAGGCATCGCCGCCTCCTTCCGCGCCAGATCCCCCGAGCAGCAGGTAAAGGAGCGACATCCTGATCGCGATGCCGTTCGTGACCTGCTCCTCGATCACCGAACGGGGTAGGTCGGCCACGTCCGAGTCGATCTCGACGCCTCGGTTCATCGGGCCCGGGTGCATGACCAGGGCGCCTTCGGGCAGGAGCCCGACCCTGTCGCGCGTGAGCCCGAACAGACGCGAATACTCTCGGACGCTGGGGAAGAACTGCTGCCGCTGACGCTCCGTCTGGACTCGGAGCATGTAACACACGTCGAGCTTGGGCAGGACCGAACCGAGGTCGTGGCTCACCTGGACACCCCACGCCGGCGCCTCGGGCGGGATCAGGGTCGGCGGACCGACGAGCGTGGTCTCGGCGCCCATCTTCACCAGCGCGAACGAGAGCGAGCGCGCCACGCGCGAGTGCAGGACGTCGCCGACGACGGCGACACGCAAACCATCGAGCCTCCCGAGGCGGTCGCGCATCGTGTAGAGGTCCAGGAGGGCCTGGGTGGGGTGCTCGTGCGTGCCGTCCCCCGCGTTCAGCACGCTTCCGTTCACCCATCGCGTCAGCGTTAGGGGCGCCCCGCTGGAGGAGTGCCGGATCACGATCGCGTCGGCTCCCATCGCCTGGAGCGTCAGCGCGGTGTCCTTCAGGCTCTCGCCCTTGCTCACGCTGGAGCCGCTCGTCGTGAAGTTGATCACGTCCGCCGACAGCCGCTTGGCCGCGAGCTCGAAGCTGATCCGCGTCCGGGTGGAGTTCTCGTAGAACAGGTTCACCACGGTGCGACCTCGCAGCGCCGGCACCTTCTTGATCACGCGCGAGCCCACCTCGCGGAAGGACTCGGCGGTGTCCAGGATCCGCACGATGTCCTGCGCGGATACGTCGTGGATCGACAACAGGTGTCGGTTCATGCGCCTTCTCCCATCCGGCTCCCGGCCGCCTCCTGTACCATGACCGCGTCCTGCCCGTCGGTCTCGGTGAGATCCACCCGAACGTCCTCGTCCTTGCGCGTCGGCACGTTCTTGCCGACGAAGTCGGCGCGGATCGGCAGTTCTCTGTGCCCACGGTCCACGAGGACCGCCAGCTGGATCGCGGTCGGTCTGCCGAAGTCGACCAGCGCGTCCAGCGCAGCCCGGATCGTCCGGCCGGTGAAAAGGACGTCGTCGACGAGCACGACCGTGCGCCCGGTGATGTCGAAGCCGATCCGGGTCTCGTGGACCTCGGGCGCCTCGGAGCGCATCCCGATGTCGTCCCGGTAGAAGGTGATATCCAGGGCCCCGACCGGGACGGCGCTCCCCTCTATCCTCTCGATCTCCCCGGCGAGCCTTCGAGCGAGGTCGTCACCACGGGCCGCGATGCCCACGAGGGCCACGCCGGAGGCGCCCTTGTTGCGCTCGAGGATCTCGTGCGCGATGCGGGTTAGCGCTCGCCGGATCTCTGCTTCGTCCATGAGACGGGCCGCGGTCATCGGGCGGCGCCGTTCGGGTTGCAGGCAAGGAGAACGCCCGACCGCGCGTGCGGCAGGGCGTTCGGGGCAAGCAGCACTCGTCTTCACGCTCCCTTCCCGGCCTCGCGGGACCGGACTTAAAGGGGAAGTTCGGGAGAAGGATACCGAGCGACCCGACCGCGTACAACGACGGGTCCGACCGAAGTTGATCGGCAGGGCCTACACTAGGTGCCCCTGGCGGGGCCGACCGGCAGGGCCGCATGTGGAGAGAGGTGGAACGGATGCTCGCCTACAGTCCGGGTCCTGAATGGATCGTCGTCCTCGTGATCCTGGTCCTGCTGTTCGGCGCCAAGAAGCTCCCCGAGCTCGCGCGCTCGGTCGGCAAGTCCACGAGCGAGTTCAAGAAGGGGATCTCCGAGGGCGCCTCCGACACCGAGGGCGACGCCCTGGGCGACACCGAGGCTCCGAAGCCGCAGGACCCGGCCGACAAGCCCACCACCGAGTAGCGGGTCCCTAGCCCTCCGCAGCCCCCGCGTCCTCGGCGATCCGGCCGAGGACGCCGTTCACGAACCTGCCCGAGTCCTCCGTCGACAGGTCCTTCGCGGCCTTGACCGCCTCGTCGATCGCGGCGCCGACGGGGGTTCCCAGGATCATCAGCTCGAAGGTCGCCACGCGCAGGATCGTCCGGTCGACCGACGCCATCCGTTCGACGCGCCAATCTTCCGAGTGCGAGCCGATCGTGCGGTCGAGCTCCTCGAGGTTCTCGGCTACGCCATGGACCAGGTCCCGGGTGAACGCCGGCACCTCGCGTCCAGCCTCCTCCCAATCGGTGAGGACCGCGCGGCCGTCCGTGCCGGTCACATCTGACTGATACAGGACGTCGATCGCGAGCCGGCGCGCCTTGGTGCGCGAGGCCACCGGGTCACTTCACCCGTTCGATGTACTGGCCCGAGCGCGTGTCCACCTTCACGCGCTCGCCCTCCTCGACGAACAACGGCACCTGGACCTCGGCGCCGGTCTCCAAGACGGCGGGCTTGAGCGCGTTGGTCCGCGTGTCGCCCTTCACCCCGGGCTGGGTCTTCGTCACGGTCAGCGTGACCGACGCGGGGAGATCCACGCCTATCGACACGCCCTGGTGCATCGAGACCTGGGCGGTGGAGCCCTCGGCGAGCCATCCCGCGCCGTCTCCGACGACGTCCACCGGCACCGGTATCTGGTCGTAGGACTCGAGGTCCATGAACGTGAGCATGTCGGCGTCGCGGTACAGGAACTGCATCTCCTTGCGTTCGACGATCGCGAGGCCCACCTTCACACCGGCGTTGAACGTGCGCTCGATCACGGCTCCGGTCTTCACGTTGCGCAGCTTCGTGCGGACGAACGCGCCGCCCTTGCCGGGCTTCACGTGCTGGAACTCCACGATATGGAAGAGCGTTCCGTCAAGGTCCAGCGTCATGCCGTTCTTCAGGTCGTTCGTCGATACGCTCACAGCACGACCAGCTCCTTGGTGCTACGCGGGATCTCACGGCATCCGTCGGCGGTCACCTCGACCATGTCCTCGATCCGGACGCCTCCGAGCCCGGGAATGTACACGCCGGGCTCGATCGTGACGACCGCTCCCTGCGCGAGCTCGACCCCGCCGTCCCATCGCATGAACGGCGCCTCGTGGATCTCCAGACCGACGCCGTGGCCCAGGCCGTGTGGGTACTCCCCGGCGTGGCCGGCATCGCGGATGACGTTGCGCGCAGCGGCGTCGACGTCCACGGTCGATGCGCCGGCGCGCGCCGCGGCGATCCCCGCCCGTTGGGCGGCGGCCACCAGGTCGTGGATCTCGCGCAGACGCACGTCAGGCTCGCCGAACGCGACGGTCCGCGTCATGTCCGAGTGGTAGCCCCCCATCAGCCCCCCGAAGTCGAGCTTCACCACGTCACCTCGCGACAGGGGGCGGTCCGTGGGGTCGTGGTGCGGTTCGGCGGCGCTCGGCCCGAACGCTACGATCGTCTCGAACCCCCGCTCGTCGGCGCCGGCGTCCAGCATCGCGGCGTCCAGCGCGCGGGCGACCTCCCGCTCGGTGGTCCTGCCTTCACGCAGACCGCCGCGGAGGATCACGCGCTCGAACGCCACGTCGGCCGCCTCCTGCGCGGCCGCGATCAGCGTGATCTCCTCCGGATCCTTGGTGATCCGCAGGGCCTCGACCTCCGCCCCCACTGGGACGAGCTCGGCGCCCTCGGCAACCTCCGTCAGCTGCTCCCACTGCTCGTAGGTCAGACCCTTGCGTTCGAACCCCACGCGGGTTGCGCCGAGCGACCGCCAGGCCTCGATGAGCGGACGCGGGTAGCCGGCCGTGTAGACGCTGTGACCGACGTCGGGGACCTCGTGCCGCGCCTGCTCGCCGTAGCGGCCGTCGGTCAGGAACGTGGAGTCGCCATCGCGGGCGAGGACGACCTGCGCGTTGGAGCCGGTGAACCCGGTGAGGTATCGCACGTTCGGCAGGCGGGTGACGACCAGCACGTCCAGATCGAGCTCGGCCAGGCGCCGGGCCAGGCGAAAGCGCCTCAGCGCGTGATCCAAGGCAGCGCCTCCAGGGCGACGTGGTACCCGCCGGCACCTGCCCCGGCGATGCTCGCGCTGCACACGGCCGAGATCACCGAGCGTCGGCGGAACTCCTCGCGCGCGTGGATGTTCGTCTGGTGGACCTCGATCACCGGAAGGCCCGAGCCCTCGACCGCGTCGCGAAGCGCGTAGGAGTAGTGGGTGAGCGCGCCGGGGTTGATCACCGCTGCCTCGAACCCCTCCGCCGCGGCCCCGTTAAGCCAGCCGACGAGCTCCCCCTCATGATCGCTCTGACGCCAGGACACCTCGTGGCCCAGACGCGCACCGCGCTCTCCGACCTCGCCCATGATCTCCTCGAGCGTCTGGGAGCCGTAGCGCTCCGGGTCTCGGCGGCCGAGGGTTCCCAGGTTCGGCCCGAACAGGAACAGCACCCGCATCTAGCCCTCCGTCTCCACGACCCGGGATCCCATCGCCGCGAGCGTGTCGCGAAGCAGGTCCTCGGGGACCCCATCCTGCACGAACGGGCGCCCGACGTCCTCGAGCAGCACGAACCGCACCCCGCCTCGGTACTTCTTGTCCATCCGCATCGCGGCCAGGATCTCCTGGGCCGGCGGGAGCCCGCGGTCGGGTTCCAGGCCCAAAGAGGCGAGCAGGCGCGCGTGCCGCCCTGACAGTCCAGCCGGTGCGCGGTCGAGGGCCTCGGCCAACCGCGCGGCGAAAACCATCCCGACCGCCACCGCCTCCCCGTGCGACCGGCCCGAGAAGGAGTCCAGGCGCTCGAGCGCGTGACCCAGCGTGTGCCCGTAGTTGAGGAACAGGCGGCGTCCCAAGTCGCGCTCGTCCTCGGCCACGACCCCCGCCTTGGCGCGGACACAAGAGGCGACGATCCCCTCCAGGACCGACGGCTCGCGCGCGAGTATCCCCGCCGGGTCGGTCTCGAGCAGGGCAAGCAGGTCCGGATCGAGGGCGAGGGCGACCTTGGCGACCTCGGCGAGCCCGCTTCGGTACTCGCGCTCGGGGAGCGTCGCGAGCGTCGAGACGTCGGCGAGCACCGCCACCGGCTGGTGGAACGCGCCGACGAGGTTCTTGCCCTCCGGCAGGTTAACGGCCGTCTTGCCTCCGACGGCCGCGTCGACCTGCGCGAGGAGCGTCGTCGGAACCTGCACCAACGGCACGCCCCGCATGTACGTGGCGGCGACGAAGCCCGCGAGGTCCCCCACCGCGCCGCCCCCGAGTGCCACCACGAGGTCGTCCCGATGCGCCTCCTGGGTAGCCAGCTGGCGCTGGACCGCCGCCATCACGTGGAGCGACTTCGCCTCCTC
>DATEDE010000027.1:0-6677 GCA_035286545.1 Actinomycetota bacterium
AGCGGAAGACTAGCGCGGGGCTCTCAGAGCTCGCGAACGACCCTGCAGGGGTTGCCGGCCGCGACGACTCCGGGCGGGACGTCCCGGGTGACGATGCTCCCCGCCCCCACGATCGAGTCCCGCCCTATCGTCACGCCCGGACAGACGATCGCGCCGGCACCGATCCAGACGTTGTCCTCGACCACCACCGGGCGACCGAGCTCGAGCCCCGCGGCCCGCAGCTCGGGCTCGCGAGGGTGGTCAGCGGCCAGCAGCTGCACGCCAGACGCGATCTGCACGCCGTCGCCGATCGTGACGGGGCCGCAGTCCAAGATCGTGCAGTCGAAGTTGACGAAGACCCGATCGCCGATCCTGATGAAGGAGCCGTAGTCGCAGCGGAACGGCGGCTGGATGAAGCTCGATGCCCCGAACGCCCCGAGGAGCTCGCCGAACAGCGCGGCCCGGCCCTTGTCGTCGGGTTCGGCGTCGATCCGGCGGAGGAGGTCCCGGCACCGACGCCGCGCAACGACTAGCTCCGGGTCGCTTGCGCGGTACAGCTGGCCCGACAGCATCTTCTGCCTCTCGGTCGAACCCACGGCTCCTCCTACCTCATGAACGCTGCGAGTCGTTCGGCCTCGTCCTCGAGCTCCCGGCGAGCCCCGCGCGGCAGGGGGTCGAACGGCCGGGTTCGTACACGCCCGCCTTCGAACGTCCACGTTCCGGCTACCCGTCCATCGACCAGGAACGTGGAGACCGACTGAGGGGTCTTCGTGGCGAAGACCAGCGGGCGATATGCCTCCGGCAGGACCTGAGTACGGCGGGCGTGCACGAGCAGGAGCGCCTCCCACGTGCCGAGGAACCGCGTCGGGGCCGGCGTGTCCGGGGGCGGCAGCGACGCCCGGTGCAGGTCCAGGAGCTCCTCCCCAGCCTCGTCGCGGAACCGCCGGGTGGCGACCCGCTCGAGCACCGGCGTCAGGATCTTCGGCGCGAGCCCCGTGAAGCTCGCGACGTCCCTGCGCGAGGCCGGACCGAACCCTCCCAGGTACCGGCGCACTAGGAGCTCGAGCCCTTCCTTTTCGGAGACCGCCGCAGGTCCGAGCCAACCCTCGGCCGTCGCGAACCGGTCGGCGCGCCGCTGCTCCCACGTCCCCGAGGGCGGCACCCGGAGCAGGTCGACCCATAGCTGGAGACCGTTCCACGTCGTGGTGTCGACGCCCAGGGCGTCGAGGAGCTCGGCGCGCCCGCGCGCGCCGTCGGCGAGCAGCTCGCGAGTCCGCCGGGCCGCCCGCTCGACGACCGGCACGAGGTCGCGGCGCCGCGTGGCCTGCACCCATGCCTCGCGCCGCCAGGTTCGGATCCCCGCGGCGAGCGGAGCGTAGTCCCTCGCGGAGACGATGTGGATCGTGGCGCGCATCAGCGTCCCCTGGACGACCGTGCGTCGTTCCAGCGCGCGCGTGAGGTCCTCGCGCGCGAACCCGTCGAGCCGCGACCACAGGCCGACGTAGGCCGTCGGCACGTACTGGGACTGGAGCCCGCCCACGCGCTCGACCGCTCGGGCGATCGGCAGCCGGACGCGATCGAGCAGCAGTTGGCGCGCCAGGATCGCGCGGTTGAGCTCCCGCTCGGTGAGGGTGCTCACGGCAGCCATCGGCCCGGCAGCCTATCCCGCTCCCCGAGGGCGCGAGGCCGCGGGAGGGGCGGCGAGGGTCGTAGGATGCCCGTCGCCGTGGGCCACCTGAACCTGTCCACCGAGCGGCTCGAGCTCAGACCGCTGGCCCTCGAGGACCTGGACGATCTCGCCTCGATGCTGGGCGACCCCGTGGGGATGTCAGCCTGGCCGGCCCCGCTCACCTACGAGGAGTCGCGGTCGTGGATCGAGCGCAACCTGGCGCGCTACGAGACCGACGGGTTCGGACGGTGTGCCATCGTCTGGCGGGAGACCGGCGAGCTGGTGGGCGACGCGGGCCTGATCTCGACCCTTGTCGAGGAGACGCCGGAGATCGAGCTCGGCTGGGTCGTCCGGCTCGACCGGTGGGGTCGAGGGGTCGCCACCGAGGCCGGCGCCGCGTGGCGCGACTTCGCCTTCGACGTCCTCGGGCTCCCGCGGATCGTCTCGATGATCGACGAGACGAACGTGGCGTCGCGTCGCGTCGCCGAGAAGCTCGGGCTGTCGCTCGAACGCCCGGCGATGTGGGGCGAGGACCCGATGTTGATGTACTCCCTCACCCGTCCACCGAGGTAACCGCGGGCTGGCGCCGGCGGGAGTGTCCGGCGTAGCCTTCGCAACGTCACCGAGCGAGGAGGTCCTTGTCATGCCCACGTCCTCTCTGATCCGGCGATCGCTCGCCGTCACGACGGCGCTCGCCCTGGAGGACCTAGACGCCCTCGCGTCGATGCTTGGCGACCCCGTGGGGATGGCGGCCTGGCCCGCCCCGCTCACCTACGAGGAGTCGCGGTCGTGGATCGAGCGCAACCGGGCGCGCTACGAGACCGACGGATTCGGACGGTGCGCCGTCGTCTGGCGCGAGACGGGGGCGCTGGTCGGCGACGCGGGCCTTGTCTCGACGGTGGTCGAGGACACGCCGGAGATCGAGCTCGGGTGGGTCGTCCGGCACGATCTGTGGGGGCGCGGGATCGCTACCGAGGCCGGCGCCGCGTGGCGTGACTTCGCGTTCGACGTCCTGGGGCTCGAGCGGATCGTCTCGATGATCGATGAGGCGAACGTCGCGTCGCGTCGCGTCGCCGAGAAGGTCGGCATGTCGGTCGAGCGCCCGGCGATGTGGGGCGAGGACCTCATGCTGATGTACTCGCTCGCCCGCCCGCGGCTGTAGCCGGCTGGCGCCGACCCGAGCGCTGCGCGTAGCCTTCGGGGTGTCATCGAGCGAGGAGGTCTCCTCATGCCCACGTCCCCGGCGATCCGGCGATCGCTCGCCGCCCTGGCGGCGCTTGCCCTGTTCGCGGCGGGTGCACTCACCGCCACGGTGCTGCGCCAGACGGCCTCCGGCGACGAGCGCGCCAGGGTCGCGCTGCCGGCGTTGTCCAAGGCGGTGAACCTCTCGCACGTGAACGACCCGTCGAGGACGCCGATCTTCCCCGGCGATCCCCCGTTCACGATCGAGACGGTGTTCGCTGTGGAGAACGACGGTTACTACCTCGAGCTCGTCACCGAAGGCACCCACACCGGCACGCACTACTCGGCCCCGTGCCACTTCCACGAGGGCGCCCTTTGCATGGACGACCTGTCCCCGTCGGACCTGGTGCTGCCCGCGGTCGTGCTGGACGTGCGCGACGAGGTCTCCGCCGATCCCGACCACCTGGTGCGCGTCGCGGACCTCAAGGCGTTCGAGGACGAGCAAGGGGCGATGCCCTCGGGGGCGGCCGTCCTGCTCCTCACCGGGTGCGACGCCTACTGGGCGGACGGCGACACGGACGGCGAGCCCAACTACTTCAACTGCGGCTCCGGCCTGTCGGGCGACCACCAGCCCGGCTTCTCCCGCAACGCCGTGCGTTGGCTCATCGAGACCGGCGTCCTCGGTCGGCGGGGTGCGCTCGGCACGGACACGTTCGGCCCCGATCCCTCCTCAGACGGGTACTTCATCCCGACATGGCTCACGCTCCGGCGGCACCGTGTGACGATCGAGAACCTCACGAACCTGGACGCGCTCCCGGCGACGGGCGCATGGATCGTCCTCGGCAGCCCGCGGAACGTGGATGGATCTGGGGCACCGGGCACGGTGGTCGGCCTCGTGCCGTAGGGCGCGGGGGCCCCCGACGGTTCCCCTCCGGCCACGACCAGCGAGCGCTTCCGCTCGGGATGGCGTAGTTCGAGGTCGAGGGTGCAGAAGGCACCCATCGACAGACCCACAACGGTGAGCGCGTTCGACCCGATGGTGACGCCGCCTGGAACGGCCCGACGCAAGGTCCTCGGCCGGGACGTAGGCTTCCACGATGGCCACCTGCCCCTCTTGCGGCACCGAGAACCCCGATGGCGCGAAGTTCTGCAACGGGTGCGGGACCACGCTTGCTCAGGCCGATCCCCGGCGCAAGGAAAGGAAGTTCGCGACGGCGCTGTTCGCCGACCTCGTGGGGTCGACCGCGCTCGCCGAACAGGAGGATCCGGAGGTCGTCCAATCCGTCGTCGGCCGCACCTTCGACCGCCTGTCCGAGGAGATCGCGCGCTTCGAGGGCCTGCTCGAGAAGTTCATGGGGGATGCCGTCCTCGCCGTGTTCGGCGTCCCCCGCGCACACGAGGACGACGCCGAGCGCGCGGTCCGTGCCGCGCTCGAGATGCACGCCGTCCTGTCCGAGCTGAACCGCGGCTTCGCGGCCGAGGGCAAGCCCACGCTTGAGATGCGGATCGGGGTCGAGGCGGGCGAGGTGCTCGTCGATCTCGAGCGCGCGAGTGGGCCCCGCGACCGGATGCTCACAGGCGACGCCGTGAACACCGCCGCGCGCCTGCAGACCTCGGCCGAGCCCGGACGCATCGTCGTCGGCCCCGCCGTGTACGCCAGCACGAAGGAAGTGATCGAGTACCGCGAGCTCGAGCCACTCGCGCTCAAAGGCAAGGCCGAGCCCGTCCCCGCGTGGCAGGCGCTCCGGATCAAGGCGCGTACGCGTGGCGAGCGACCGCGCCTGGGCCTCGAGTCCCGGCTCATCGGCCGCGACGAGGAGCTCGCGGTCCTGAAGCAGACCCTCCGCCGCGTCGAGACCGAGGGACGCCCGGCGCTCGTGACGATCGTCGGGCCGGCCGGCGTCGGGAAGTCGCGACTGGTCGCCGAGCTCGAGCACTACGTCGAGGGCCTGCCGCAGACCGTGTACTGGCGCCGCGGCCGGTGCCTCGCGTACGGGAACACGTCGTACTCGGCGTTCGCCGACGCGATCAAGGCTCAGTGCGAGATCTTCGAGGACGACGCGGCCGACATCGCGGGTAAGAAGGCGGACGCCGCGGTGCGCGAGCTCTTCGGCGAAGAGGAGGTGGCACCGCAGATCCGCGCGCTCGTGGGCGCCGGCGAGGCGCGAGGGGTGAGCCGCGAGGATCTGTTCGAGGCGTGGCGCCGGTTCCTGGAGCGGATGGCGGCCCGCTACCCGCTCGCGTTGGTACTCGACGACATCCACTGGGCCGACGCGGGCCTGCTCGATCTGATCGAACACATCGCCGACTGGGCGCAGGGACCTATCGTCGTGATCACGACCGCACGCGCCGAGCTGTTCGAGAACCGGCCGACCTGGGGCGGCGGCAAGCGCAACGCCGCGTCGATCTCCCTCGACCCGCTCTCGGAGGCCGAAGGCGAGGAGATGCTCGACGACCTGCTCCCGGGCGAGATAGCCCCCGAGCTCAGACACACGATCGTCGAGCGCAGCGAAGGCAACCCGCTGTACGTCGAAGAGATCGTCCGCAAGCTGATCGACGATGGCGTGCTCCGCGCGACCGAGGCCTCGCGATGGGAGGTGGCCCGGAGCGTCGAGGACGTGGAGCTCCCGCGTTCTATCCAGGGGCTGATCGCCGCCCGCCTGGACGGCCTGCCCGAGGACGAGAAGGCCGCGCTCCAGGACGCCGCCGTGGTGGGGCGCGTGTTCTGGACCGGCGCCGTCGCCCAGCTCACCGGCCGCAGCATCGGCGAGGTGCGCGACGCGCTTGGGCGCCTCCGCGTGAAGGAGCTGGTCCTGCCGCACGAGCCCTCGTCGTTCTCGGACGAGCACGAGTTCTCGTTCCGCCACAACCTTATCCGCGACGGCGCGTACGACTCGCTGCCGAAGTCCCTCCGCGCGGACAAGCACACCGGCGTCGCGCGGTGGGCCGAGCGCCGGGCCGGCGACCGCGCCGACGAGATCGCCGAGCTGATCGCCACCCACCAGCTCGAGGCGCTCGGCTACCTGGACGAGCTCGGCGAGACGGGCGAGCGCCGGAGCGACCTCGAGCGCAGCGCCTTCGCGTGGACCCTGGCGGCTGGCGAACGCACCTCGGCGCTCTGGCAGCGCTCGGAGGCAACCCGGTGGTTCCGCGAGGCGGAGCGCCTCGCGGACGCCATCGGTCTGCCGCCGCAGGACCGCGTCGAGCTCTCGCGCGCCCACGTCGATGCCTCGTGGGGGGCCGACCCGACCGCCGAGACCGCGCGCGTGGTGCGTCGCGCCCTCGAGACGTTCGAGGCGCTCGGCGACGACATCGGCGCCGGGTGGGCCCAGGCCCAACTGGTCGTCCCGCTCCTGATGCTTACCAGTCACGACGAGGCCGAGCACGCCGGGCGGACCGCGGTGGCGACGCTCGAGCCGCTCGGGGAGCGCGAGGAACTCGCCGGCGCCCTCCACCGGCTGGGCTGGTACCTGTGGCGGCGGGGACGCGGGCGGGAGGCCGAACCGCTGCTGCGCCGCGCCGTCGAGATGGCAGAGCGCGTCGACTCTCCGCTGGTCCACGCGGAGTCGACGCAGACGCTGGCTGTGTGCCTGGGCCAGCTCGGGCGGTCGGCCGAGTCGCTCGAGCTGATCGAGGAGGCCTATCGACTGGCCAAGGAGGTCGGAGAGTTCTCCAACCTGATGCGCTGCTACAACAATCTGCCCTCGACCGTCGCGGACCTAGGCTCCGACCTCCCCCGGGCCGAAGCCGTGCTGCGCGAGGGCCTGGAGCTCGCCCAACGCGCGGGCGCGGCGGGGGCCGAGGGTTGGATCACCGGCAGCCTGGGAGACATGCTCTTCCGGCTCGG
>DATEDE010000028.1:0-2410 GCA_035286545.1 Actinomycetota bacterium
CCCGCGGGACGCCAAGGCCCTCGGCGTGGAGACGATCTACCAGACGCTCGCGCTGGCGGACAACATCGATGCCCCGGGGAACGTCTTCCTCGGACGTGAGCTGACCACCCGCTTCGGCAACCTCAACGACGGCGCGATGGAGGATGCGACGCGGAAGTTGATGGGCCGGCTGAACCCGAAGTTCCAGAACTTCGTGGTCCCGGTCAACTCCCTGTCCGGTGGTCAGCGCCAGTCGGTCGCGATCGCCCGCGCCGTCCACTTCAACGCGCGGATCCTGATCATGGACGAGCCGACCGCGGCGCTCGGCCCGGCCGAGACCAAGCAGGTCACGGACCTGATCAAGCAGCTCCGCGAGGAAGGCCTCGGCATCTTCCTGATCAGCCACGACATCCACGACGTGTTCGACCTCTCCGACCGGATCAGCGTGATGCTTCAGGGCAAGCTCGTCGGCACCGTCAACAAGGCGGACGTGACCACGGACGAGGTCCTGGCCATGATCATCTTGGGCAAGCTGCCCGGCGAGGTGACCCAGAAGGACCTCGCCGAGCTCCACTGACTTCAGGGCTCCCGCCGACGCGAACCTCGTCCATTCCGCCATCCGAGCCTCGTCGG
This sequence comes from Actinomycetota bacterium, assembly GCA_035286545.1. Taxonomy (GTDB): domain Bacteria; phylum Actinomycetota; class UBA4738; order UBA4738; family HRBIN12; genus DASSJM01. Next base: position 613 of record DATEDE010000028.1, read on the forward strand.
CAGGACCGGGTCCACGGTAGACGACCACCGGAAGGGCCTGGAGCTCGTCCGCTCGGAGCGGTCCCTTGTTGCCCGGCTGCCGTCTGTGACCGTCCAGCTCCGCGATGTTCCTGGGGTGCTACCGGAGCCGGCGTCCGATCCGGGCGTGCTCAAGGTCGTCGCGGCCGTGTGACCGCGACGCCGGTGGACCCGTGGTTTGCCCGCGCCGCGGCCTTCATCGGATGATGCCCCCCAGGAGGTGCATGCGACATGAGGACGCTTGTCCAGGGTGGGACCGTCGTCACGGCGACCGAGACGACTGAGGCCGACGTCGTGATAGAGGACGAGAAGGTCGTCGCGATCGGCACGGGGATGAGCGTCGAGGCCGACACGGTCATCGACGCGACCGGCCGCTACGTGATGCCGGGCGGCGTCGACGTGCATACGCACATGGAGCTTCCCTTCGGCGGCAGCTTCTGTTCGGACGACTTCGAGACCGGGACGCGGGCGGCCGCGTTCGGAGGGACGACCACGATCGTGGACTTCGCGCTGCAGGACTACGGCGAGGGTCTGAGGCAGGGCCTGGACCGGTGGTTCGACAAGGCGAAGATCGCCACCACCGACTACGGCCTCCACATGATCGTTCGCGAGGTGAACGACCAGGTCCTCAAGGAGATGGACGAGCTCGTCGGCGAGGGCGTGACCTCTTTCAAGCTCTTCATGGCGTACCCGGGCGTGTTCATGCTCGACGACGCCTCGATCTTCCGAGCGATGCGACAGGCCGCAGACTCCGGCGCGCTGATCATGATGCACGCGGAGAACGGCGGTCCTATAGACGTCCTCATCCGCCAGTTCCTCGAGGAGGGCAAGACCGACCCCGTGAACCACGGGCTGACGCGTCCGCCGGTCATGGAGGGCGAGGCGGTGCACCGCGTGTTCAAGCTCGCGGAGCTTGCCGGCACTCCTGCGTACATCGTGCACCTGTCCTCGCGCGACGCGCTGAACGCCGTGCGCGAGGCGCGCGACCGGGGGATGCCCGCGTTCGCCGAGACCTGCCCCCAGTACCTGTACCTGTCGATCGACGACATGGCGCGTCCGGGGTTCGAGGGCGCGAAGTTCGTGTGTTCGCCGCCGCTGCGGACGGCCGATCACCAGGAGGAGCTCTGGAAGGGCCTGCAGGGCGGTGACCTCCAGGTGGTCTCGACGGATCACGCGCCGTTCAACTACGTGGGGCAGAAGGACCTGGGCAAGGACGACTTCTCGAAGATCCCTAACGGGCTCCCCTCCGTCGAGGACCGGTTCACGCTGCTCTACGGCGGCGTCGAGGCGGGCCACATCGGGCTGAACCGGTTCGTCGAGCTCGTGGCGACCGCCCCGGCCAAGATGTTCGGCCTCTATCCGAGGAAGGGGACGATCGCGCCGGGCTCGGACGCGGACATCGTGGTGTTCGACCCCAGGGTCGAGCGCACGATCTCGGCCCAGGCCCAGCACATGCGCGTCGACTACTCCTGCTACGAGGGTCGGAAGGTTCGCGGGCTCCCGGCAGTGGTCCTGCAGAGGGGTCGGATACTAGTGAAGGGTGGCGCCTTCCACGGCAAGCCCGGACAGGGTCGATTCATCCCCAGGAGCCGCATCACCTCCTGAGGTCCATCGCGACCTACCCAGTTCGGACTACGTGGTGAACCATCCCCGGTAGGTAGCCCCGTCGTGGCCTCACGGGCTGGAGCGCAGAGCCCTGTCGAGCCGATACCTGAAGCATCATGACGACGATCAAGACGAAGTGCCCCACCTGCGGAGAAGTGAACATGGGTCCGGCCGG
>DATEDE010000029.1:0-6371 GCA_035286545.1 Actinomycetota bacterium
GCGGGCGCTGTGCCCGCCCGGATCGCCTCGGCGAGCACGCTCGAGGAGGAGCTCGAGCCCCGCCCACCCGGCATCACGAGGATCGTGCCCGCTACGTTCGCGCCGCGTTGGGGGTGGTGCACGTCGATCACCACGCCGGTCGCCGGATCGATGCCGCCCCAGAACGACAGGGGCTCCTCGAGCACGAGGACCTCGCCGGTCGCCTCGCCGGCGACGAGCGTCCGCGCCTCAGCCATCGGAGCCCCAAAGGCTCTCGTCTCGCACGACCCGGCCGGCCGCGGCCGACGCTACGCACTCCTGGAGACCGCCGAACACCACGTCGACGCCGATGTTCGCCGGCGCGTACCAGGCCCACTTGCCCGAGTCGGTCATCACAGGGCCGTCGACCTCGCCCATGATCGGCGAGAGGTACGTGCAGGTGTCCGTCACGACACGGACGCCCGCGGCCTCCAGCGCCGGCAGCAGGTCCTGCGCCTCCGCCTGGGCCAGGACGTCCCGCCCCGTGTTCACGAAGAGCGGGACGCTTGGCGGGCTAGAGGCGACGAGCCCGGCCAGCCGTTGGAGCTCCGCGATGGACGCGTGCGGCGTCCCGACGCTTACCGCACCCAGGCGCTCGCCGGCCGCGGTCGAGAGTTCGTCGCGCGCGCTGCGCAACCGCCCCAAAGTGACGAGGACCTCGGGCTCGCGTGTCCCGCCGATGGCGGCCTCGAGGGTCGGCGCCTCCGGCGTGACGCCGACGACGTGGAACATCGCGACCGAGCCCGAGGACGCGCCCGCGGCGCCGATCGCCTTCAGTCGGTCCTCGGACGTGTCCGGGGGGAGCCCCACGATCGCGGCCACGGCGCTCCCGGCCTCGCGCCCCAGTAGGTGGCCGAGCACCGGGTAGAGGGCGTCGGAGTGAAGGAGCCTCTCGGACACCCCGTCGAGTCGAAGCACCAGCCGCGCGCGCCGCTCCTCGTCGCGGTGGAGCCCGGCGAACGGCACGCGCCCGGTGATCGCGGCGCACACGTCGATGAAGTCGCCGTAGCGGTTCGTCCGTGCGCCGAGCACCGAGTTGCAGAACGCGATCGCGTTCGACTCGGCCCACGCCACGTGCTCGCCGAACGCCGGGCGCTCGGCGAGCTGGTACGGAGCGCAGGTCCACGTCGGGCGCGCGCCCATCGCGACGTAGAGGTCCATCTGCCGGCGCGCGTTCGCCGCCGTCTCCGGGTCGACGCGGTTCAGCCCCGGATGCAGCAGGTCCAGGTAGGCGACGTTCAGGGTCGTCGGCACCGAGACCCGCGCGGCGCCTTCGGCGAGCCGCTCCGCGAAGTTCAGACCCGCGAGCCCGTGGTAGAGGCACGAGTCCACGTGGGCCGATGCCACGTCGATCAGGCGATCGGCGCCCATGACGTCGGCCATCTCGACCACGATCCCCATCGCGAGCGCCGACGCGGCGCCCTCGGCGCCGGACAGCATGCCGCGGTCGCGCTCCGTGAGCTCGACCGGCATCGGGCGGTCCTAGGCCTCCTTGGCAGCGCGCTCGAACACCGGCAAGGCGCGCTCGACCATCTCGTCGTTGCCCGTGATCGAGATCCGGAACCGCCCGGGCATCTCGACGACCGCACCGGGCAGCACGAACACCTTGTCCTGTGCGAGCCGGTCGACGAACGCGACGTCGTCGGGGATCGGGCTCGTCGGGAGCAGGTAGAACGTGCCCTCGGGGGAGTGCAGCTCGTACCCGTAGGAGGAGAGCGCCTGGACCATCCTGTCGCGGCGGCGCTGGAGCGCGGCGACGTCCACGTTCATCGGCTCGATGTCCGCGATGGCTCGCTGCAAGACGTTGTTCGGCGCGCCGTGTCCGCCGTGGGTGAGCTGAGCGATCATCAGCGCCTCGCGCATCGGCTGCCGGTCCGGCATCGTGGGGGGCAGGGCTACGTAACCGCACCGCTGTCCCGGCGTGAGCAGCTGCTTCGCGTACGTGTATACGAGGAAAGCGTTCGGGTAGAACTCGGTCGGGCTCGGGTAGGGCCGGCCGTCGAAGACGATCCGCGAATACGCCTCGTCCGAGATCAGGTAGATCGGGCGCCCGTGGCGCTCGGAGGCCGCGGTGAGCATCTCGCCGAGTTCGGCGAGCGTCTCCGGCGGGTAGATCTTGCCCGTCGGGTTGTTGGGCGAGTTCACGATGATCGTCGAGGTGCGCTCGGTGATCGCCCCCTCGATCGCGTCGAGGTCCAGATCCCACGTTCCCTGGTCGACCCTCACGCGGACGGGTTCGGCGCCGGTGCCGATGATCATCGCCTCGTAGAAGAACCACGGCGGAGACAGGAAGATCACCTCATCGCCCGGGTCGGTGACCGTGCGCATGCACAGGTTCAGGCCCGTGAACGCACCGTCGGTCATCAGGACGTCGTCCGCCTCGAACGGCAGGCCCCGGCGCTCGCGAAGGGAGGCCGCGACCGCCTCGGTCGCGTAGGGCTCGTTGAACTTATAGGCGTACCAGTCCTTGTCCTGCGGGACGGTCCAGCGCCGGAGCGCCTCGACGTACTCGGGCAGGGCGAGCTCCTGCGGGTTCCCGGCGACGAAGTCGCAATTCTCGGGGTCCTCGGGATCGCGAGCGGCCCAGCCGCCCTCGACGAAGAAGGTCATGAACCCGCGCTCGACCTCGATCATGCGGTGCATGGTTTCCGCGAAACGATGCGTCACGTGGACCTCCCTGACTCCATATGCGGGGGACGTTCGGCGAACCGTACCACCGAGCCGCGCTACCAGGTGACCGGCGGTATCCCGGGGTCCTCGTCCGGATACTCACCCGTGCCGTACGCGGACAGGTCGGCGCCGGCGAGCTCGTCGAGGAAGTCGGTCGGGAGCACCGCGGCGAACGGACGCTCGTCGAGCCGATCGCGCCGGATCGCGGTCGGGCGGACGTACGGGCCGATGTTGTCGCCGTAGGTGTACTCCCGCAGCCAGGCCGCGACGTCGGCACGGGTGAGCCCCGAGTCCCGAAGGGCGCGTTCGTTCAGGTACACCTCGGAGGGCACCACGCTCTGCACGAGGCCGAACACCGACGTCCCGAACTCTGCGACGAGGTCTTCCTGGAGCTGGATCGGATCGAGGCGCACGCCCTCGGTCGTCGAGTCGACATTGGGGCACTGGCCGTGGTCGGCCATCACCACGAGCGCGAACCCGCCGTCGCCGAACCGCTCCTCCAGGAACGTGGCCAGGCGCCCGAGCTGCCCGTCGACCGCCGCCATCGCCGCCTCGGTCCTCGGCGAGAGCATGTTGAAGACGTGCCCAGCGTAGTCGGGCGCCTTGTAGTTGATGAACAGCAGGTCCGTGACGTCCCGGGTCCCCAGGCCCTCGGACTCGAGGGTGGCCTCGATCAGGTCGCCCTGGTAGCGGATCACGGGCGGATCGCAGCAGACGGCCCGAAGCTTCGGCGCGAACCTCTCGTACTCGGTGTCCACGTCCAGGGCCGGGTCCTGCTCCTCGTACTCGGCGAGACGCTCGATCGGGGGGACCTCGTCGGGCATCCGGTACAGGTCGGGGTTCTGCGGTTGGTAGGTCCCGGTCTCGTTCTCGTCGTAGTAGACGGCGACCGGGGCGCGGCCGAGGGGCCGTCCGCCGATGCCGAGCATCCCTACGTGCCAGACCTGGTAGCCGATCTCGCCGACCCAGGCGCGCTCCTGCGTCTCCAGCACCCACCGCTCGGCGAGCGTCGGGATCAAGATGTCGGTGGGGTCGGCCTGGCCCAGCTCCCCGTAGGCTTTGCGGACGCCCGAGCCGTCACGGATGTTGTGGCCGGTGATCCCGTGGGTGGCCGGGTAGGCGCCGGTGCCGATCGTCGCATGGGCGCAGGCGGTGACGGCCGGCGAGGAGCCGACGATCGCGTCGCGGAATGCCGCGCCGCCGGCCATCAGGCGCTTGAGGTTCGGCCACGCGTCGGGCCACTGCTGCAGGAGGTTCCACCCGCCGCCGTCGATCACGAACGTGACGACGACCTTAGGCGGGACCGCCGGCCGCGGGACGCGGGGGAGCGCGACGCCGTCCACCGCCTCGAACCCGTCGAACCCGATCAGGTTCGCGATGGTCGGCGCGATGTCGGCGAGCGTGACCCGCTCCTGCCCGTCGCTGGGCTCCACGAGCCCCGGCGCGTAGACCACCAGCGGGATCCGCTCCAGGTACATCCACGGCAGCGCGTGCGAGGTGCGTGGGTCGTTCGGCAGGAGGCTCGTGGACTCCTGCGGGTAGTTCGAGCTCGATCCCGGGGTAAGGATCAGCTGGAGGTCGCCCGAGCGGCCGGGTCGGTAGGTCCGGCGGATCAGTTCGAGGGCGTCGCCGCCGATCGTCCGTGCCATCGCGTGGATCGCGGGCGCGGGGTCGGGGCGGAGGGCCTTGCGCACGGCCGCGCCGGCCGCCGTCCCGGCCGCCACGGCCGCGAGCCCCAGGGCACCGAGCACGCCGAGGAACCGCCGGCGGGAGGGGTTGTGCGGCGTTCGATCGCGGGCCACGAGGAGGGCCGTCGCCAGGACCAGGCCACCGGCGACGAGGCCAGCGATCGTGCTGCCGGTGGCGACCACGACGAAAGCGACGGCGCCCCCGGCCAGGGCGAGCGGCACGAGGAAGCCTCGGGAACGCATCGGTGGAACGATTGTGGCAGACGCCGCGGGGGAGACGGCCCGCCAGGCCAGACCGTCGCAGGAACGTTACGAACGCTTGCGCTCGAGGTCCAGGAACGGGAGCTCGACGACCGTGGCGCCGACCCTGCCGCGCTCACCCTCGACGCTCCACTCCACCGAGAGCCGGGTGCCGGGCGCCGACAGCGACGGCGGCACGGAGCCGAACCCGACCATCTTCTTGATCGTCGGGCCCCAGCCGATGCTGGTCGCGCGGCCGACCTGCTTGCCGTCCTTGGAGACGGGGACCGCGTCGCGCTGGACCGTCGCCGAGACGCCGGGCGGCAGGTCGTGGCGGGCGTACATGGCCTCGATCCCCGACCAGTCCAGGTCCAGGCCCACGAGGCGCCGGGCCGGGCCGCCGCGGCGCTGTTCGAGCTGGAGCGCGTGGCGCCCCACGAACGCCCGCTTGCCGAAGTCCACGAGCCTGCCCAGGCCGATCTCGAAGGGCGAGTACTGCTGCTCGGAGCTGATCGCGTGGCGCGCGCTCGTGTATTCGGCCTCGATCAGTATGAGGCCGGCCTCTACGCGGCTCACGTCGAGCGCCCGGATCCCGGCCGGACGGATGCCGTGCGGCCCACCCGCCTCCCACAGGGCGTCCCAGACCTCGACGGCCTGGTCCTCCGGCGTCCAGACCTCGTAGCCGAGGTCTCCCGTGTAGCCGGTTCGGGTCACGTGCACGTCGATCCCGCCGATCTCGGTCCGGCGGTGGCCGAAGTAGCGGACGTCGGCCCAGTCCTGTCGCGTGACCGCCTCCAGGATCATCCGCGAGCGGGGACCCTGCAGGGCGACGCCGGCGATCTTCTCGGACACGTCCTCGATCCTCACGTCCAGGCCCGAGGCGTTGAGGTGGAACCAGCGGTAGGTGGGGTCGGCGGCGGTCCAGAAGAACTCGTTCTCGCCGCGGCGGGTGACCGTGCCGTCGTCGATCACCTTGCCGTCCTCGTTGCACCACGGCGTGTAGAAGACCCGGTCGACCGCGAGCTTGGCGACGTCGCGGGTCATCACGCGGTCTACCAGGCGCGCGGCGTCGGGGCCGGTGATCTCGTACTTGTAGAGGGGCGAGACGTCGATCAGGGCGGCCTGCTCGCGGATCGCGTTGTACTCGATGTCGTGGAAGTCGGCGTAGACCGCCGCGGCGAAGTAGCCGGACCACTCGCCCCAGGACATCTTCGAGTTGAGCTGCGACGTGCGCGGGTGGAACGCGGTCCCGACGCTCACCACCGACCCCCTGACGCGCCCATGCGTCCGGAAGTATGCACCCGTGACCCGGCAAGGACCGTGGCCTCGCTGACCGCAGGTCACGGACGCCGTAGCCGGGTGTCGGGGCCCGTTCTAGCATGGCCTGGGCCCCCGGGCGGCCCGCTGCGACACCGGTCCTTGACCTTGAGTCACGAGGGCGTCAGGAGGGGAAGTGGCGAAGCGCTACGACGCGGTGATCATCGGCGGCGGGCACAACGGCCTCACGGCGGCCGCATACCTAGCCCGGGCCGGGCGCTCGGTCCTGGTCCTTGAGAAGCGGCACGTCCTGGGCGGCGCGGCCGTCACCGAGGAGGTCTATCCGGGCTTCCGCTACAGCGAGATGTCCTACGTGGTCTCGCTCCTTCGTCCCGAGATCATCCGCGAGCTCGAGCTGCCGAAGCACGGCCTGGAGATCCTCCCGCTGGACGGCACGATCACCCCGCTCGACGACGACTACCTGTGGCGCGTCAACGA
>DATEDE010000030.1:0-2154 GCA_035286545.1 Actinomycetota bacterium
GCCGGTCAGCCGCGAGAGCCCCTCGCCCGCGAACATCACCGCTGCGTCGCGAAGGCGACCGCGCATCCGGCCGCGGAGCACCTCTACCGCCTCGACGATGTCTAGCGCATTGCCGATCGCGTCGCCGAGCGGCTGCGACATGTCCGTCACCGCGACGCGCGTCGAGCGCCCCCAGTCCCGCGCGAGCGCTGCGCACGCCTGAGCGAGCGCGTTCGCGTCCTCAAGCGTCTTCATGAAGGCCCCGCTTCCGGTCTTGACATCGAGCAGGATCAGGTCGCTGCCGACGGCGAGCTTCTTCGACATGACGCTCGCCGCGATCAGCGGGATCGAGGCCACGGTGGCAGTGGCGTCCCGTAGCGCGTACAGGGCCCCGTCGGCGGGCACGAGGTCGGCGGTCTGACCGGCCACGGCGCACCCGATCTCCTCGACCTGGCGTTCGAACGCGGCCGGCTCGAGGTCGGTGCGCAGACCCGGGATGGACTCGAGCTTGTCCAGGGTTCCCCCGGTGTGCCCGAGCCCACGTCCCGAGAGCTTGGCGACGGCCAGGCCGAGGCAGGCGGCGAGGGGCGCGAACACCAGCGTCACGCCGTCTGCGACCCCGCCGGTCGAGTGCTTGTCGACCTTAGGGCGCGAGATCCGCTCGAGCGGGAGGGTCTCGCCCGAGTCCACCATCGCCCGGGTGAGCGTGAGCGTCTCGGCGCCGTCCAGGCCGTTCAGGTACGCGGCCATCACGAACGCGGCCGCCTGCTGATCGGCGACCTCCCCGCGCGCGTAGCCCAGGACGAACGCACGGAGCTCTTCGGGGTCGACGGCTAGTCCGTCGCGCTTGGCGGCGATGACGTTGCGGGGGTCCCCATCGATCACAGGCCTACCTCCGCCGCGAAGCTCGTTCCCGCCAGGTCCCACTTCACGCCGAGGAGCTCGGCAGCGGTGGCCCCGAGGTCCGCGTAAGTGTCCCTGTCCCCGACGTCGTAGGGGCCCCCCGGCACCCCGGACGCGAGCAGCGGCGTCCGTTCGCGTGAATGGTCCGTCGAGGGCGTGGTCGGGTCGCACCCGTGATCGCCCGTCAGGAGCAGCACGCCCCCGTCGAGCGCGTCGATCACCTGGGGCAGTCGCCTGTCCAGGGCCTCGACCGCGCTCGCGTAGCCCTCGGGGTCGTTGCGATGCCCGTACTTGCTGTCGAAGTCCACTAGGTTGCTGAACACGAGCGCCGGTCCAGGCCGCCGGAGATGATCGATCGTGAGGTCGATGCCGTCATCGTTCGAGTCGGAGTACACCGCCTCGGTCAGCCCCTGCTGCGCGAAGATGTCCTGGATCTTCCCGATCGCGTGCACGGCCACACCGTGCTCGACGCATCGGTCCAACAGGGTCGGACCCGGCGGGGGTACCGAGAGATCTCGCCGTTCCGGTCGACGCACGAAGGCGCCCGGCTCGCCGGTGAACGGCCGCGCGATCACGCGCCCCACACCGTGCTCCCCGACCAGGAGCGACCGCGCGATCTTGCACCACTCGTACAGCTGCTCGAGCGGCACGACGTCGGTGTGCGTCGCGATCTGGAAGACGGAGTCGCCGCTCGTGTAGACGATCGGCTCGCCCGTGCGCAGATGCTCGGGTCCGAGCTCGGCGATGATCTCGGTCCCGGAGGCCGGCACGTTGCCGAGCGCGCGGCGGCCCACGCGCGCCTCGAACGGCTCCATGATCTCGGGCGGGAACCCGTCGGGGTACAGCGGGAAGGGGTCGTGCAGCACGATCCCGGCCATCTCCCAGTGGCCTGTAATGGTGTCCTTGCCCGCCGACCGCTCGGTGAGGCGCCCGTGCGCCGTCCCGGGATCGGCGCGCGGCTCCACGCCCTCGATCGGCGTGAGCATCCCCAGGCCGAGCGCGCCGAGGTTCGGCGCGTCGAGCCCGCCGACCGCCGCCGCCGTGTTGCCCAGCGTGTCCGAACCGGCGTCGTCGTAGGCGTCGACGTCGGGGGCGTCGCCCACGCCGAACGAATCGCAGACGAGGACCAGGACTCGCGGGATCTTCGCCTCGGCCACCTCAGCGCTCGACGCCCTTACGGGCGCAGTCGATGCACAGGATCGCCCACGGCAACGCCTCGAGCCGGTCCATGCCCACCGGGTTGCCGCACCGCTCGCACGTCCCGTAGGTCCC
>DATEDE010000031.1:0-3041 GCA_035286545.1 Actinomycetota bacterium
CCCCGACGTCGATGCCCAGCGCTCGCACGATCGTCAGGCGCGCGAGCGGTGCGCGAGGAACTCGAGCAGGTCGCTCCGCGTGAGGACGCCGAGCGCCTGGCCGGCCTTGACGACGAGCACGGCGGGTCCGTGCTGCAACGACTCGAACGCGAGCTCGATCGGCGCGTCGAACTCGACGAGGCCGAGCGGCGGGCCCATGACCTCGGCGACGTCCGCGCCCAGGGCATCGGGGTCGCGGAAGATCCGGTCGAGCAGGGCGTTCTCACTCACGCCCCCGACGAACTGCGCGACGTCCATCGCGTCCTCGCGCACGACAGGCGCCTGCGAGATGCTGAACTCCTGAAGCACATCTATCGCCTGGCGCACCTTCGCGCGGGCGCTCACGGTGACGAGCGGAGGCACGTCGCCGTGCTTGGACGACAGGACCTCCTCGACGCGCACCGGCTCGGGCCGCTCCATCAGCCCGTACTGCAGCAGCCACGAGTCCGAGTAGACCTTCGACAGGTAGTTGCGCCCGGTGTCGGGCAAGATCACGACGATCGTGGTGCCCTCGGGGAGCTCGCGTGCCACATCGAGCGCCGCGACGACCGCGGTGCCAGAGGACGAGCCGACGAGGATCCCCTCCTCGCGCGTGATCCGACGGGCCATCCTGAAGGCGTCGCGGTCCGAGACGCGCACGTATCGGTCCACGAGCGAGGGATCGAACGTGGAGGGCCAGAAGTCCTCGCCGATACCTTCGGTCAGGTAGGGGTGGACGTCGCCTGAGTAGATCGAGCCTTCGGGGTCCGCGCCGACGACCATCAATTCGGGCCTGTGCTCCTTCAAGTACCGGGCGGTCCCTGTGATCGTCCCGCCGGTGCCGACGCCGACGACGAGCACGTCGATCGTCCCATCGGTCTGACGCCAGATCTCGGGGCCGGTGGTCGCGTAGTGCGCGGTCGGGTTCTCGGGGTTGAAGTACTGGTTCGGCTGGAACGCACCCGGGATCTCGTCGGCTAGGCGGTCGGCGACCCGGTAGTAGGACTCGGGGGACTCGGGCGACACGGCGGTGGGACAGGTCACGACCTCGGCCCCGTACGCGCGCAGGAGCGAGATCTTCTCCTGGCTCATCTTGTCCGGCATCACGAAGATGCACCGGTATCCGCGGATCGCGGCCGCTATGGCCAGGCCGTGGCCCGTGTTGCCCGAGGTCGGCTCGACGATCGTCCCGCCGGGCCTCAGGCGCCCGTCCCGCTCGGCGGCCTCGATCATCGGCAGGCCGATCCGGTCCTTGACGCTGCCGCCGGGGTTCAGCATCTCGAGCTTGGCCAGGACGGCCGGCCTGACGCCTTGCGCCACCTTGTGGAGCCGGACGAGCGGTGTGTCGCCGACCGCGTCCAGGAAGGTCTCCAGAACCTCCATGCGCCCCCCGCAGCCTCGGATGCGGTCCCATCCTGCCACGAACCGCGCCCACAGGCCCCCATGGGGCCACACCCGGGGGCTACACCCGTGGGGGTATCCTGCCGATTCCTTCCCTCGTGGACGCCGAGGTTCTTCGCATGCCCATCGACGAGCAGGTGGACGCCACCCCCACGGGGGGGTCGGTGCTCGTCGTCGACGACGATCCGTTCATCGCCCGCCTGCTCGAGATCGAGCTGAAGGCGGCCGGGTACGACGTCCGCGTGGCCAACGACGGGGCGCGGGCGCTGGACCTGTCCCGGGAGCGCTGTCCGGACCTCGTGCTCGCCGACGTGATGATGCCGACGATGGACGGCTTCGAGCTGACCCGCCGGCTGCGAGGGGACAGCAGGACCGCCTCGGCGAGCGTGATCATGCTCACCGCACGAGGGCTCTCGGCCGACAAGCTCGAAGGGTTCACGGTCGGCGCCGACGACTACATCGTCAAGCCGTTCGACACGCCCGAGCTCCTCGCCCGGATCAAGGGCGTGATGCGTCGCGCCAAGGAGATGCGCCAGCAGTCGCCGCTCACCGGGCTGCCCGGCAACGTGCGGATCGAGGACGAGATCGAGGGGCGGGTGCGCACGGGTGCGCGGTTCGCGATCTTGTACGCGGACCTGGACAACTTCAAGGCATACAACGACCACTACGGGTTCATGCGCGGGGACCAGGCGATCCAGTTCACGGCGGACCTCCTCCAGGAGGTGGCCCGGGATGACGGCGGCCCCGAGACGTTCGTCGGGCACGTCGGCGGCGACGACTTCGTCGTCGTCTGCGGAGCCCAAGACGCGGAGCGGCTCGCCGAACGGGTCGTCGCGCGCTTCGACGAGAGCGTGCCCGACCTGTATGACCCGGAAGACAGGGAGCGTGGTTCGATCCAGGTGCCGAACCGCCGGGGCGAGACCCAGGAGTTCCCGTTCGTCGCGATCTCGATCGGCGTGGCCACGAGCGAGCGCCGGTCGTTCGCCCACTTCGCCGAGGCGGTCGCCGTCGCAACCGAGATGAAGTCGTTCACGAAGTCCAGGACCGGCTCGTCGTGGGCCGTCGACCGCCGTACCACCTGACGCCGCCCACCGCGGCCGCACTATCATCGGGCTCGGAGGTGTCGGCGTGAGCGCACGCGAGATCCGGGCTCCTCGCGGGACGTCCCTGTCGTGTCGTTCGTGGCCGCAGGAGGCCGCCCTGCGGATGCTGATGAACAACCTCGACCCCGACGTCGCCGAGCGCCCCCAGGATCTCGTCGTCTACGGCGGGACAGGACGGGCGGCGCGGTCGTGGGAAGCCTTCGACGCGATCGTGGCAGCCCTCCGAGGGCTGGCTGACGACGAGACGCTGCTGGTGCAGTCTGGCAAGCCCGTCGCGGTGTTCCGGACGCACGAGATGGCGCCGCGCGTGCTGATCTCCAACTCGATGCTCGTGCCGAAGTGGGCAGACTGGGACACGTTCCGGGAGCTCGAGCAAGCCGGCCTCACGATGTACGGGCAGATGACCGCGGGCTCGTGGATCTACATCGGGACGCAGGGGATCCTGCAGGGGACGTACGAGACCTTCGCCGAGGCGGCCACGCAGCGGTTCGGCGGTTCGCTCGTCGGGACCGTGACGCT
>DATEDE010000032.1:0-3785 GCA_035286545.1 Actinomycetota bacterium
GTGCTCACGTCGTCTCCGGTCATGAGCAGGACGTTCCGGACCCCGAGCGCCGCGGCGCCGAGCAGATCCGCCTGCAGCGCAAGGCGGTTGCGATCGCGGCACGCGAACTGCATCACGGGCTCGACCCCCGAGTCAAGGAGCAGGTGGGCCGTCGCCATCGGCGCGATGTGCGTGTGGGCGGATGAGTTGTCCGTGCAGTTCACCGCGTCCACCTTCCCGCGGAGGCCTTCGGCCGGCACGGTCACCGACGCTGGGTCTGCCGAGTCGGTGGTCTCGAGCTCGGCGGTCACAACGAATTCCCCGGCGAGCAGGAGCCGGTGCAACCCGCTGCGCGGCTCGGTCATGCTCGCCTCTTGGCTCGGACCCAGCCGTCGGGCACGTGGTGGTCGCGGCGCGTCAGCAGGTTCTCCCATGACGAGGTCTCCTGCAGGCGCCAGTCGGTGGGGCGCTCGACGTGCTCCATGTGGTGCCGCCACAGCGGCAGCCTTCGCGAGCCCTCCCAGGCCTCGACCCATACGCATCGCATCTCGGGCACGACCTCGCAGCTGCCGTCTTGCAGGACCCCACCGCAGGGGCCGTTACGCAGGCTCTTCGGGCAGCGCATCGGGCACGACAGACCCGTCGAGTGCAAGATGCACTGCCCGCACATCCGGCAGTCCCACAGCGTCTCCTTCGTGGCGCGCTCGACGAGCAGGAGCGCCCCGCGGAACCCTCCGGGGGTGGGCGCCGTCTGCGGCGGCCGCCTATCCAGCCGAGCCCGACCCAACCGGCGCCTCCTACCCCTCACGTAGGGTGGCGGCCGGGACCTCCTTGCGGGGGTCGATGAAGGGGATCGCGGCGGTGCTCACCTCGAGAGGACCATGCTCGGACTCCACCTGGAGCCGGTTCCCCGGCTCGGCGAGGTCGATCGGCACCCACGCGTAGCCGATGTTCTTCTCCAGCCGGGGGGACCAGATAGCGTCCGTCACCTTACCGACCGGCTTGCCCTCGCGTACCACGGGCCAGAACCACGTGAGCTCCGCCGGGAGCTCGTCCCCGGACCACTCGATCCCGACGAGCTTACGGTCAACACCCGAGGCCTTCAGCGACTCCAGCGCCGCCTTGCCGATGTAGTCCTGCGGCTGGTCCTCCACGAGGTGCTCGAACCCCATGATGTGCAGCGCCGTGTCCTGCAACGTCATGTCCGAGCCCCAGTTCATGATCCCGGCCTCGATGCGGCGCGCCTCCACCGGCGCCACGGGGCGGATGTCGAACTCCTCGCCCGCGGCGAACACGGCGTCCCACAGTTCGGTGCCTCGGTCGGGGTCAAGGATGTTGATCTCGAAGCCCTGGACGGCCGTCCACCCGGTCCGGCTGATCAGAACCGGGATGCCCGCGATCTCGAACCAGTCGCACCAGTAGTACTTGAGGTCGTAGATCGCGGGGCCGGCGAGCTTCTCGACCGTCTTGGCAGCCTTCGCGCCCTGGACCTGCATCGGGTACGCGTGGGGGTACGAGATCTCGACGTCCATGTTCGAGGCGGCGGCCACACCGGTCGCGTACAGCCCCGCGTCAGAGTCCGCGAGCTGCATCCACCAGCGGTTCTCGCCCACGTGCAGCAGCACGGGGTCGTTCACGATCCCTCCGTCCGGCGCCGTGACGATCATGTACTTGCCCTGCTTGACCCGGCACTTCGTGAGATCGCGGCAGGTGAGCATGTCGATGAACCGATCGGCGTCCTTGCCGCTGATCTCGACGGTGCGCTCGACCGCCACGTCCCAGACGGTCACGTCGTTCAGCAGCGCCCAGTACTCGGTGAGCGGGTCGTCGAAGTACGAGGGCAGAAGCATGTGATTGTAGACGTCGTACGCGGTGCATCCGGCCGCCCGAGAGGCCTCGAAGTACGGCGAACGCCGGTACCAGGGACCGAGGTAGATCGTCGCGCTCTGCTCGAGCATCTCGGGGCGCTCGTTAACCATGGTTGGGCCGTCCTTCCCGCTCGGGCCCGTTACCCGCAGCGGACTGAATCATCGTTCAAACAGGAGGGTAGACGCAACCGCCTTCAACCTGGTCCGACCTCGTCTCGCCTTGAACCACCGCTCAGGAGACCGGGATCTGCTTGTTCGGGTCGACGAACGGCATCTGGACCACTATGCCCGTTCGTGCACCCCACTCGGTCTCGACCGTGAGGGTAGCTCCGAGCGCGGAACGATCGGCCGGCAGCCAAGCGAAGCCGATGTTCTTGCCCAGGCGGGGCGAGAAGATCGCCGAGGTCACCTTGCCGATCCGGGCGCCGCCGTCGGTCACCGGCCACTTCACGTTGTTGAGTCCGGGGAACGGGTCGCCGTCGATCTCGACGCCGTTGATCTTCCGGTCGACGCCGCGCTCGCGGATGTCCCGGAGCGCCCCGAGCGAGATGCTCGCCTCGTCGGGAAGATCCCAGCCGACGAGGCGCTCCAGGCCCATCTCTATCGGGTTGTTCTCGTACGTCATGTCGGCGCCCCAGTTGAAGATCGCGCCCTCGATGCGTCGGATGTCGCTCGGGCCGGTCGGCTTGACGTTGAACTCCCGCCCGGCCTCCATGAGCGCCTCGTAGACCTCGGTGCCCTTGGTGATGTCGGTGAGGTAGACCTCGTAGCCGACCTCGGACGTCCAGCCCGTCCGAGTGATCACGACCGGCGCGCCGGCGATCTTCGCCTCGGTCCAGAAGTAGTACTTCAGGTCCATGATCTCCTCGCCGAGCAGCTTGGCCATCAGCTGCTTGGACTTCGGCCCCTGCACCTGCAGCGGCGCGACGTCGGCCTCCTTGATCGTCACTTCGAGGTCGGGGTACGCGTTCTTCAGGCCCCGAGCGAACAGGAGCGCGTCGGAGGAGGCGAGAGCGAACCAGAACGTGTTCTCGTCCATACGCGTCAGGACCGGGTCGTTGATGATCCCGCCGTCGCTGTCGCAGATCAGGACGTACTTGCCCTGCCCCACGGCGCACCTGCTCAGGTCGCGCGGGGTGAGCAGCTGGGCGAACCGGAACCCGTCGGGGCCCGAGATCTCCAGGCAGCGCTCGACCGAGACGTCCCAGATCGTCACGTCGTTCAGCAGGGCGTCGAACTCGGCCTCGAACGTGTCGAAACGGATCGGGAAGTACATGTGGTTGTAGACCGTGAAACCCTTCGGGTCGTACTTCTGGGTCGCCTCGTAGTAGGGCGTGCGGCGGTTGCGCGCCCCCCGCTGCACCAGGCTCATGTCGAACGCCACGGTCCCTCCTCGATGACGAGCCGGGGCGATGGCCCACGGCGGATCGGTCGCGCGTATCGTCCGACCGCCCCCGGGGCACGGCAAGGACGGTTCCTGACCGCAGGTCAGGAACCTACGGCTTCGATGCTTCCCACCTGGGGCGGGACGGTTGCACGCCCGGTCAGGTACGCATACTCGATCCATAGCTGGACCGACCGACGGCCTTACGCCTGGTAGACGGGCTCGCCCTGCACGTAGGTGGCCTGGACCGTGGCCTGGTGGATCTCCTGCACCGGGTGGGCGAACAGGTTCCGGTCCACCACCGCCAGGTCCGCGAACTTGCCCACCTCGATCGAACCGGTTACGTCGTCGAGATGGTTCACGTAGGCGGAGTTGATCGTGAAGCCGGCGATCGCCGTCGGCAGGTCGATCCGCTCCTCGGGGAGGAACACGTCCCCGCTCTCGCCCCCGTAGACGTAGGACTCGGGGGCCTGGCGGTTGACCGCGACGTGCATCTCCTGGATCGGGTCGGGGCTGGAGACGGACCAGTCGCTGCCCATCGCGAGGATCGCCCC
>DATEDE010000033.1:0-2258 GCA_035286545.1 Actinomycetota bacterium
GTTGGTCAGGGCGGCTGAGGATGTTCGTAGGATCCGGCCGGATCGGGTGCCGCCGCACAACCTGGAGGCGGAGGAGTCGGTCCTCGGCTCGATGATGCTGTCTGCCGAGGCGATCGCCGAGGTCGTCGAGATCGTGCGGCCCGGGGACTTTTACCGGTCGGCGAACGCGAAGGTCTTCGACACGCTGCGCGAGGTATATGGGCGCGGGGACCCGGTGGATGCGATCACCGCGGTCGAGGAGTTGAAGCGCCGGGGGCTGCTCGAAGAGATCGGGGGGCACCTCTACATCCACGAGCTCGTCGAGCGCGTGCCGACGCCGGCGTCAGCACCCTCGTACGCGAGGATCGTGGCCGAGGCGGCACTGCTGCGGCGGTTGATCTCGGCGGCGGCGGACATCATGGAGTCGGCGTACTCGGCGCCCGAGGAGCCCGAGCGGGTGGCCGACGAGGCCGAGCAGCGGATCTACGACGTCGCTCGCCACGACGAGAAGGACCAGGTCGCGACGCTCCACGACCTCGTGGACGAGGCGATGACCGACCTGGAGAAGATCCAGAACCGCGAGTCGGCGTTCGCGGGGGTGCCCACGGGGTTCCGGGACGTCGACGCGTTGTTGTCGGGGTTGCAGGGCGGCAACCTGATCATCATCGCGGCGCGGCCGGGCGTCGGGAAGTCTTCGTTGGTCACCAACCTAGCCCGCAACGTGGCGGTTGATGCCGGGCTGCCGGTCGCGATGTTCTCGCTCGAGATGTCGAAGTGGGAGATCGGCATGCGCCTGCTATGCGGCGAGGCGCGGGTTCCGTGGGACTCGATCCGGAACAAGCGGGTCGGCGCCGAGGACTGGTCGCGGATCGCGCAGGCGGCGGACAGCCTGCACGACGCGCCCCTGTTCATCGTCGACTCGGGCAACGTGACGCTCGTCGACATCCGGGCGAAGGCTCGGCGGCTGGCGGCCCGGCGTCAGGGGCTCGGGCTGATCATCGTCGACTACCTCCAGCTGATGTCGCACACGCGGCGCGTGGACAACCGTCAGCAGGAGATCGCCGAGATAAGCCGCGGGCTGAAGATGTTCGCCAAGGAGCTCGAGATCCCGATCATCGCGGTCTCCCAGCTGAACCGTGACCCCGAGCGTCGCCAGGACAAGCGGCCCCAGCTCTCGGACCTTCGCGAAAGTGGAGCGCTCGAACAGGACGCGGACGTAGTGATGTTCATCCACCGGGACGACTCGGATCCGGCAAAGAAGGGCCTCGCGGATCTCATCGTGGCCAAACACCGGAACGGGCCGACGGACACGATCCCGCTCACGTTCCTGCCGCACCTCACGCAGTTCCGGAACCACGCGGCCGCCGCGTCGTGACCCTCGACGGTCGCCGGCTCCGGGCGATCGTCCGGCGGCTCGAGAAGCGGTACGGGGCTCTCGAGACACCGCGCTCGCTCGACGTTCTCGACGAGCTCATCCTCACCGTGCTCTCCCAGCACACGAGCGACCTGAACTCTGACCGGGCGTTCGGGCTCCTTCGTGAGGCCTATCCCTCGTGGGACGGGGTCGTCGCGGCGCCTTGGCAGGAGGTCGCCGAGGCGATCCGCTCGGGCGGTCTGGCCAACACGAAGGCGAGGCGGATCCAGGCGATCTTGCGCGAGGTACTCGAGCGCGAGGGGCGCTATGACCTCGAGCGCCTGTCCGCGGGTGGGGACGCGGAGGTGCGCGAGTACCTCGGGTCGCTCCCCGGTGTGGGCCCCAAGACCGTCGCGGTCGTGATGGGGTTCGCGCTCGGACGGGAGACGATCCCCGTCGACACCCACGTGCATCGTGTGGCGACGCGCCTGGGGCTCGTGCCGAGGACCTCGGCGGAGCGGGCGCAGCGGCTGCTCGAGGAACAGGTGCCCGACGCGTTGAAGACACCGCTGCACGTCGGGCTGATCCGCCACGGGCGTGAGATATGCAAGGCCCCGCTGCCCCGGTGCGAGGAGTGCACCGTGTTCGAGCTCTGCCCGAGCGGGCCTGGGTTCCTCAGCGCTCGGGATTCGCCCCGACGGTGAACGCCGCGTGCCGCATCCGAGGGCGCGGGTTCCCGCGCTCTTCGGTGTAGGCGGGTGGGCGACGGATGCTCCCAGGTTCAGCTTCGATCGGAGCGGGCGAGGGGAATCGGACCCCCGTCTCAAGCTTGGGAAGCTTGCGTTCTGCCATTGAACCACGCCCGCGCGGCCGGACCGCCGGAGCGGTCCGAGGGGGAAGTGTATCGAGCGGCGGGTGCGACCTG
>DATEDE010000034.1:0-2187 GCA_035286545.1 Actinomycetota bacterium
CCAGCAGCGACTCGGCCGAGGCGGACATGCGCGCCTCGCGCCGGGCGACCGGGCCCGGCAACTGCGCGTTGCAGAACGATCCGAGATCGACGTAGCGCCGCCGTTGCCGGGCGCGCGCCTCTTCGACCCGCTCCCGCACCGCCGCCGAGGGCTCCCCCGGCTCCTGCCCGAGGAGCTCCTGCTTGGTGAGTCGAGGTACCGTCAGCCGGATATCCACACGGTCGAGGAGCGGTCCCGAAAGCTTGGCCGTGTATGCCCCGATTCGGTCGTCGCGACACAAGCAGCGCCGCGAGGCATCGCCGCGGTATCCGCAGGGACACGGGTTGGCCGCGGCGACGAGCGTGAACCGCGCGGGGAACTCCGCCGTTCCCGCCATCCGCGTGACCACGACGCGCCCGTCCTCGAGCGGCTGACGCAGGCCCTCGATCGCGTCGCGCCGGAACTCGGTGAACTCGTCGAGGAAGAGGACGCCGTGGGTCGCGAGCGATACCTCGCCGGGCCGCAGGTATGCGCTCCCGCCGCCGAGCAGCGCCGCCGGCGAGACCGTGTGATGCGGCGAGCGGAACGGCCGCTCGCGCACGAGCTCGCCCTGCAGGAGTCCAGCGACCGAGTGCAGCTGGGTGACCTCTAGCGCCTCCTCGCGCGACATCGCGGGCAGGATCGTGGGCAGACGCCGCGCGAGCATCGTCTTGCCCGCGCCCGGAGAACCGATCAACAGGACGTTGTGCCCGCCCGCCGCCGCGACCTCGAGCGCCCTTCGCGCTTGCGCCTGCCCACGGATCTCGGACAGGTCGACCAGGTGCGAACGCTGGGGATCGTCGCCGGGTCCGGGGATCGGCATCGGCGTCCATGACCCGCGGAAGAAGCCAACGACCTCTGCCAGGGCGGGGGCGCCGACCACCTCGAGGTCCTCGACGAGCGCCGCCTCCGCCGCGTTGGCCTCGGGCACCACGACGCCCCGGAGCCCCTGCCGTGCCGCGGCGATCGCCACCGAGAGGACGCCCGGCGTCGACACGAGCGAGCCCCTGAGCGACAGCTCACCGGCGAACGCCCAGCCCCGCAGCCTCGAGCTCGGCACCTGCCGAGTGGCCGCGAGCACGCTCATCGCCACCGGCAGGTCGAGCCCCGGCCCCTCCTTACGGAGGTTGCCCGGCACGAGGTTCACCACGACGCGCCGCAGCGGCCACTCGAGCCTCGCGCTCTCGATCGCCGGGCGGATCCGGTCGCGCGCGTCCTGGACCGCGGCCCCGGGCTGCCCGGTGAGCGTCAGCGACGGGAGGCCGCGCCCGACGTGGGACTCGACGGTGACGGGGTTCCCTCGCACCCCGACGACGGTGACGCCGGTGACCTTCCCGTACACGGTCGCGCGACCTTAGCGCCGGCCACCGACAAGGCTTGGCGAGCGTCGACCCCGCTCGCGATTCAAAAAGCATCCTCGAAGATCTCGACGTCCGTCCGCCCGCTGCCGAGCCAAACGCTCGCGACGTCGAACCGCACCTGCCGGATGTGCGACCCGCTCTGCTGCAGGAACGCCTCGGCGAGCTGACGGAGCTTCCGCCGCTTGGACCACGTGACTGCCTCGTACCCGCCGCCGAACGCGGGGCCGCCGCGCGCCTTCACCTCGCACACCACCAGCGTGCCCCGCCGCAGCAGCACCAGGTCGAGCTCGCCGAGCGAGCACCGCCAGTTCCGGGCGACGAGCACGTACCCGCGCTCCTCGTACACGCGGAGGGCGGCGCCCTCTCCGGCGCGGCCACGCGCGGTCCGCTGGTCTAGATCCGGAGAACGCATGCGGGCGAGGTTAGCGGCACCCGCCGACACGGCTATTCGGGGAGCTGCAGCTCCTCGCGGCGGAGCTCCTCGACGTTCACGTCTCGGCGGGTCATGACCCGCACGCTCGAGACGAACCGCGCGGGGCGGAACATGTCCCACACCCATGCGTCGCCCAGCACGACCTCGACCCAGCCGTCGCCTTTGGAGGTGACCTCCACGGAATTCGCCAGGTAGAAGCGGCGTTCGGTCTCCACGACGAAGGCGAACATCGGCACGACGTCGCGGTACTCGCGGTACAGCTCGAGCTCGCGCTCCTCCTCGAACCGCTCGATGTCGTCCTCTTCGTTCATCGGTCCCCCACCCTATCCGGAGGCGACCCGTCGTAGTAACCGGTCGCCAGCCCCTTGAACGAGA
>DATEDE010000035.1:0-9618 GCA_035286545.1 Actinomycetota bacterium
TCTGGGACCGCAACGCGCCGCAGCAGCCCATCGAGAGGTTCCCGCGCAACGACGACGGGTGGGCGGCGGCGTGGGCGCGCTACGCACAGATGGAGCCGAACTGGATGGACCTGCGCACGGGGCAGAAGTCCGGCTAGGCGCGTCTCCTGCGGGCGGCTCGCGGGCGCCTTTGGACTCGAACACACGTTCGATTCTCGTGCTATCATTACTCGTCATGCGGCGATGTGGACGCTGCCACGAGGCCAAACCCCTCGGCGATTTCGCTTGGAGACGCCGGGCTCGCGGACAGCTTGACAACTACTGCAGATCCTGTCGGGCCGCCTACAAGCAGGAGCACTACCTGGCGAATCGAGCGCGGTACATCGCCTCTGCCTCGCGCCGAAAGCACGCGCTGGCCGTGAAGCGGGCGGAGTATCTGATCTGGTACTTCAGCACCCATCCATGCTTCGACTGCGGCGAGGTCGATCCGATGGTGCTTGAGTTCGACCACCGCGGGGACAAGGCCTTCGACATCGCCAGGGGGCTCCGCGATCGGAACTGGGGTGCGCTATCGAAGGAGATAGCCAAATGCGACGTGGTGTGTGCAAACTGTCACCGTCGCCGGACCGCCTGGAGAGGCGGGTTCGTGCGCGCGGCGGTAGCTCAACGGCAGAGCCTCGCCCTTCCAAGGCGATGACGCGGGTTCGATTCCCGTCCGCCGCTCAAGTCGAAGCCGCAACCCGACGGCCTCTCCCGGCTGAGGGATCGGCCGCGAGCGGAGGGTCTGGGCGGCTCAGAGCACGGCGCGCGCCAGCGCGGTCGCGGCCGCGGCGGCGACAACCACGACGAGCAGTGGAGCCTTGCGCCAGAGCGCTATCGCGGCGACCGCCACGCCGATGACCCGTTCGTCCAGCACCAGCGCCTGGCCGTCGCCGAAGGTCTGTACGACGACGAGCGCTCCGAGGAGGGCCGGCGCGAGCAGGTCGACCACGCTCGTCAGGCCGACTGGCAGCGGCCGGCCGCCGAGGAACAATGGCCCCGCGCCCTTGATCGCCATCGTCCCGACGCCGACCACGGCCACGACGGTCCAGATCGAGCTCATCGGCGGATCCCCAGGAGGCATGCTGCGCCCGCCGCGATGATCGGCACGCCGGGCGGGGCGATCGGCGTGAGCACCAGCGCGATCGCCGCACCGAGGAGCGCCGCCTGAACGCGCCGACGCCCCTTCGCGATCGGGACCAGCAGGCCTAGGAACAGCGCCGGGAACGCCGCATCGAGCCCGAGTGCCTGTGGATCCCCGAGCCGTTCGCCGCTGATGGCGCCGATCGCCGTTCCGCCGACCCAGCACACGTACAGCAAGAGGCCGGCGCCGACGATCTTCTTCGGGTCGTAGCGCCCGTCGCCCTCGGCGGCGATGGCCCACGACTCATCGACGGTGAGCTGGGCGTGGACGAAGCGGGACAAGGCGGAGCCGGTGAGCCAAGGGGCGACCGTGACCCCGATGGGCCCGTAGCGAGCGTTCAGCAGGAGGGCGGCGCCGATCGCGGCGGCGATCGTGCCGCCGTCGCCGAGGATCGAGGCCGCGGCGAACTGCGCAGAGCCGGCGAAGGTCGTGGCCGACATCAAGACGGCGGCCGGCCACCCGAACCCAGCCGAGCGCGCAAGCACCCCGAACGAGAAGCCGAACCCCACGATGGCGACAGTGAGGGGCGCCATCGCGCGCGCCCCTTCTCGGTAGCCGGCGCCTCGGCCCTCCTTCATCGACCAACGGTAGCAACCACCCGCTATCGTGCCGTCGTGCGCGTCTCGTTCCGGCTTGTCGACGTGTTCACCCCGCGTCCGCTTGCGGGCAACCAGCTCTGCGTGGTGCCCGAGCCGCCAGGTGATCTTGACGCCGCGACGATGCAGGCGATCGCACGCGAGATCGGGTTCTCCGAGACCACCTTCGTCACACAGGCGGAGGGGGACCGCTATGCGATGCGGGTCTTCACGCCTGGACAGGAGCTCCCCTTCGCCGGCCACCCGACCCTGGGGACGGCGTTCGTCCTCGTGCGAGAGGGCCGTGTGTCGCCGCGTGCCACGCAGGTCGTCGCGGCGGGCGAGTTCGCGGTAGAGGTCGACCTGGAGCACGGGTTCGCGTGGATGACGCAGCTCCCCGCTGCGATCGGCGAGCCGTTCGCGGAACCCGGCCTGCTGGCACGGGCGGCGGGACTGTCGCGGGACGACCTCGCGCCCGGATATCCGGCTCAGGTCGTGAACGCGGGGCTCCCGCACCTGATAGTGCCGGTGCGCGACACGCACACCCTTCGGCGAGCGGAGCGCGCGGGGCCGCTAGTGGGCGATGTCTGTCGCTCCTCCGGAGCTGAGGCGATGTATTTGTTCGCGGTGGCCGAGCACGGGATCACGGCTCGGATGTTCGACTGGGAGCTGGGCGTCGGGGAGGATCCGGCCACGGGCTCGGCGGCAGGGCCGCTCGGCGCCTATCTGGCCGAGCACGGGCTGGCCGGCATGCCCGGGCGGATCCTGGTCCGCCAGGGCGAGCAGGTCGATCGTCCGAGCGAGCTGCACGTCGAGGTGTTCCGCGAGGGCGGCGCGTGGCGTCCTCGCGTCGGCGGCGGCGTGCACGTGGTGGGTCACGGCGAGTTCGAGCTCTAGGTCCTGCCTCGACGGAACGCGAGGGAGCCTCGTAGGCTCTCGCCGTGCGCGTCCGCGTCGTCGTGCTCCTCGTACTGATCGTCGGCAGCCTCGCCTGGGTCGGCACCCGAGCCCTGTCGGGGAGCCTCGTATACTTCGTGACCCCCACCGAGCTGCTCCAGCAGCAGCCGCCGGAGGGTGAGCGCCTGCGCCTGGGCGGCCAGGTGGTCCCCGGCTCCGTCCGCGACGTGAGCGGCGGTGTGGACTTCGTGGTCACCGACGGCACGACCCGGATGACGGTGATCCACACGGGGGGGACCCCGGCGTTGTTCAAGACCGGTGTGGGGGTGGTGCTCGAGGGCACGTTCGGCGCCGACGGCGCGTTCCACTCGGACACGATGCTGGTCAAGCACGGCGAGGAGTACCGGCCGCCGGGGCCGGGGGAGACGCCCGGACCCGTCGAGGTGGACTGAGTGCCGGCGCTCGTCGGCACGGTTTCGCTCGCCCTCGCCCTGGCGCTGGCGCTCTACGGCGGCATCGCCGCGATCGTGGGTGTGAAGACCGGCCGACCTCGCGTGATCGAGAGCGCGCGCACGGCCGCGTTCTCGCTGTTCGCGCTCGTCGTGGTCGCGAACCTCGCGATGCTCGCCGCGCTGCTCTCCGACGACTTCACGCTCCGCTACGTTGCGACGAACTCCAGCACCTCTACCCCGACCTTCTTCAAGGTGTTGGCGCTGTGGTCGGCCGACGAGGGCTCGTTGCTGCTGTGGAACCTCGTGCTGGGGGGCTATCTGGCGGCCGTCGCGTTCCGGTTCCGCCGGCGGCGCCCCGAGGCCTTCCCCTGGGCGCTCGCCGTGCTGTTCGGGGTGAGCGCCTTCTACCTGCTCCTCGTGCTGGGGCCGACGACGCCGTTCGAGACGCTCGCGACGCCGCCGCCCGACGGGCGCGGACCGCTCCCGCTCCTGCAGAACCACCCTCTGATGGCGGCGCACCCGCCGTTCCTGTACCTCGGGTTCATCGGGTTCACGGTGCCGTTCGCGTTCGGCATCGCTGCGCTCGCGACGGGCCGGGTTAGCGACGCGTGGATCCGGATCACCCGCCGCTGGACGATCGCGGCCTGGATCTTCCTGACTATCGGCCTCGTGCTCGGCGCGCTCTGGTCCTACGGGGTGCTGGGGTGGGGTGGGTACTGGGCCTGGGACCCCGTCGAGAACGTCGCGCTGCTGCCCTGGCTGACCGGCACGGCGTTCCTGCACTCGGTGATGGTGCAGGAGCGGCGCGGGATGCTGAAGGTCTGGAACCTCTCGCTCATCGTGGGGACCTTCGCGCTCACGGTGCTCGGGACCTTCCTCACGCGCGGCAGCATCCTGTCCTCGGTCCACACGTTCGCGCAGTCGCTGGTGGGGCCGCTCTACCTGGCGTTCCTCACGGTGGTGCTCCTCGGTGGCTTCGGCCTGATCGCATGGCGTCGCGAGGCTCTGCGCGTGGAGACCTCCTTCGACACGCCGCTGTCGCGCGAGAGCGTGTTCCTGGGCAACAACGTGCTGCTGCTGGTCCTCACGCTGACCGTCCTCGTCGGGACGATCTACCCGTTGCTCGCAGAGGCCGTCTCTGGCGGCAAGGTCTCCGTAGGCGCCCCGTTCTTCAATCGCAACGCGGCACCGGTGGCCCTCCTTCTCCTGTTCCTGATGGGGATCGGGCCGCTCTTGCCGTGGCGGGCCGCGTCCCTCTCGGCGGTGCTCCGCCGCCTCCAGGGCCCCGCCTGGGCGGCGGCGATCGCCGCGGCGGTGCTGGCGCTGGGCGGCTCGGGGACGGCCGCGGTGGTGGTGTTCGGGCTCGCCGCCTTCGTCGCGACCGCCACTCTCTCCGAGATGGCCCGCGGGGTCCGGGCGCAGCGACGCGCCCTGGGCGGGTCGTGGTCCTCGGCGACGCGTGGCGCGATCGCGAGGAACCACCGCCTGTACGGCGGGCTGGTCGTCCACCTCGGGCTCATCGTGGCGGTCGTCGGGGTGTCGTGGGTCTCGCTGTCCGACCGGTCCTCCGAGCTCGCGATCGGCCGGGGCGAACGCGTCAGCGTCGAGGGGTACGAGCTCCGGCTCGACGGGATCTCGAGCCGCGTGGAACCACACCGGCGCGTGATCGTCGCGGACGTCACGGTCTTCGACGCCGGCGGCGGGGAGGAGGTCGTCCGGCTCCATCCGTCGCTGAACCTGTACCCGGGCTCGTCCGAGCCGATAGGCACCCCTTCGATCCGCGTCGGCACCCCGCTGAACGGCCTGAGCGACCTCTACCTGTCCCTGGTGTCGGTGGATGCGCAGGGGGCCGCGTTCCGGTTCTTCGTGAATCCCGGCGTAGGACTGCTGTGGCTGGGCGGTGCCGTCATGGCGCTGGGCGGCGTGGTCGCGGCCTGGCCGACGCGTTCGCGTCCGGCGCGAGCCCTCACGCCGGTGGAGGTCGAGGATCGACGCGAAGAGGTGTCGGTGTGAGGCTCGACGCGCCGGAGCGCCCAGAGACGCGCGAGGCCGATGCCCCGCGAAGGTCGCGTTGGCGCACGGTGGTGCTCGTCTCGGTGCCGCTCGCGGCCTTCGCGCTGCTGCTCGCGACGAGCCTGGGGCGCGACCCTCGGGCGTTGCCCAGCGAGCTCGTCGGCGAACCCGCGCCCGTCTTCGCGCTGCCGAACCTGGAGGGCGGCGGCACGGTCGACATGGCCGACCTGCGTGGTCGGGTCGTGGTGGTGAACTTCTGGGCGTCGTGGTGCCAGGAATGCCGCGACGAGCATCCCGCGCTCGACGCGGCGTGGGACCGCTACCGTGAGCGCGGCGTGGTGGTCGTCGGCGTGCTCTTCGAGGACACGGTCGAGGATGGGCTGGCGTTCGCCGACGAGCTGGCGACGGACTGGCCGCTCGTCGACGATCCGGGTTCGCGGACGGCGATCGCCTACGGGGTGTTCGGGGTGCCCGAGACCTTCGTGATCTCCCCGGACGGGATCGTCACCGCCAAGCGGGTCGGGCCGGTCGACTACACCTGGCTCACGACCGAGATCGAGGACGCCCTTCGCACACCGGAGGCGGCTTGAGCGGTCGCGTTCGCCTCTGGTTGCTGCTCGGTGCGGCCGTGGCGGTCGTCGTGCTCGCGGTGACGCTCGCTTCCGGGCGTGGCAGCGACGGGGGGACGCTGGACGACCGGGTCCAAGATGTCGCGTCGGGGCTGCGGTGCCCCGTGTGCCAGAACCTGTCGGTGGCCGATTCGCCCTCGGCGCTCGCGCGCGAGATGCGCTCGGAGATCGCGTCGCGGCTCGATGCAGGGGACACGCCGGAGGAGGTTCGGGGCTTCTTCGTAGAGCGCTACGGCGAGTGGGTTCTCCTCGCGCCGACCCGCGAGGGGCTGAACCTCCTCCCGTGGCTCGTACCCGTCGCCGGCCTGCTGCTGGGCGTGGGGGTCTGGGCGATGCTCGTCCGTCGTCGGTGGCCGCCCGAGACCGAGGCGCCGACCTCTGCCGAGCGCCGCCGGATACAGGCCGAGCTGGACGCGCTCGAGGAGCCCGGGTGAGTCCTTTCGCGGCCTCGCTGGTCGTCGCCGCGCTCGCCGCGCTAGCTGCCGCGGGCGTGGTGGGAGGGTTCCTCCGGCGGGACCTGGAGCCGGTCGAGCTCGAGGGCGACCCGCTCGAGGACCGCCATCTCGCGCTGCTGCGCTCGCTCTCCGACCTCGAGGAGGCTCACGCGTCCGGCGCGCTGGATGAGCCCGAGTACCGGCGCCTGCGGGAGGACACGGACGCCCGTATCACCCGGCTGCTGAGGGCCATTGACCGGCGGGAGCGCGGTCCCGCGTCCGCGGTCATCGGCGAGGAGCCGGAGCGCAACGCCCCGGTGGCAGCAGCCGAGCCGCGTCGGGTTCCGCCGTGGGCGGTCGCCGTCCTGATCGGGGGCACCATCGCCGCGATGATCGTGGCCGCGCTCGTTCGCGACTCGGGATCCCAGACGCGGGCGGCCTCCACGGCGCCGCCGGCCGAGGCGAGCGACCCGTTCGCGTTCTTCGAGGAGCGGGTGCGGCAGAACCCGGACGACCTCGCGGCACGGTTGGACCTGGCGCACCGCTACCTGGACGCCGGCCGGGTCACCGAGGCGCTGGACGAGTACGCGGTCGTGCTGGAGCTGGACCCGGACGACGCCGAGGCCCTCGCGCACGTGGGGATGATCCTGTACCTGGGGGAGCGGCCGAAGGAGGCCTTGGCCTCGGTGGACCTGGCCCTCGAGATCGACCCCGACTACCCGGAGGCGCTGTTCTTCCGCGGGGTGATCCTCCTCCGGGGCCTCGACCGGCCGGATGAGGCGATCGACGCGCTCGAGCACTACCTCGAGGCGGCGCCCTTCGGCATCGAGCGTCAGACGGTCCAGGACCTGATCGTCGAGGCCCAGGGGGCCCTCGCCGAGCGCTGAGAGGGCGAGTCCGGTCGGGGTCGTCAGGTCGCTTGAGTGGAGCCGCTACTAGCGCTCGCGCCGGCGCTCGGCGATCGCCTCGGCGCGGCGTCGAGCCGAGCGCGCCCGCGCGAAGAGCCGCGCGGTGTAACCACCGAGCGTGGCCGCCGTGATCAGGTACCCGGCGATGACGTAACCCATGTGCGGCTCCGTCAGACCTCCACCTCCACAGCGGGTTCGACGATCGGCGACAAGGCCTCTCGCGCCGCACGGTCCTCGAGCCTTCCCACCCGCAGCCGCAAGGTCATCAGGTACGCGTACACCAGCGTGAACGCCGCCACGCCGGCCAGAAGCGCCAGCAGCATCGTGCCCTCGATCTCGGGGCTACCCAGGCGCAACACCGTCGGACCCTGGTGGAGCGAGCGCCACCACACCACCGATAGGTGCACTATCGGGACGTCCACGAACCCGACTATCCCCACGACCGCGCACCATCTCGCTCGGCGCGACGGGTTGTCTGAGATCCGTCGGATCGAGAGGTACCCCAGGTAGATCAGGAGCAGGACGGCGGTGGTCGTCAGGCGCGGGTCCCATGTCCACCACGTGCCCCAGACCGGCTTGCCCCACAGAGCGCCGAGTACGATGGCCAGGGCCGTGAACATCACGCCGATCTCGGCCGATGCGCCCGCGATCCGGTCCCAGCGCGTCTTGCGCGTCCGCAGGTATCCGATGCTCCCGACGAACACCACCGCGAAAGACAGGTATGCGAGCCAGGCGGCCGGCACGTGGATGTACATGAGGCGCTGGACCTCGCCCTGCACGGCGTCGGGCGGCGCGACCACCAGCGACAGCACCAGTGAGGCCCCAAGAGCCACCGCAGCCAGCGAGCCGAGGATCCGCTCGCCGTTCCTCGAGGTCGCCTTCCCCAGTGCGCGTTCCGCTGCCGCCGCCACTCAGTCCTCCATCAGGTAGCCGAACACCAGGACGCCGATCGACAGGAACACGACGTCGAACGCGAGCAGCAACCCGAGCCACTGGGCGGCCTCGCTCGTCCTGCCGGCGGCCGCGAGGTCCGTCGCGCGGACGCCGGCGATCAGGACCGGCGTGACGAGCGGCAGAACCAGCATCGGGAAGACGGCCTCCCGCGTGCGGGCGGACTCCGCCACCACGCCGAACAGGCTCCCGACCGCCGCGAGCCCGACGACCCCCAGCGCGAACGCGGCGACCAGCGGCAGCGGCGAACCGATCGACAGGTCGAACAGGGCGACGACCATCACGAGCACGGCGACGACCAGCGCCAGCAGCTCGACGGTCACCGCCGCCGCCTTGCCCAGGAACACCGCCGCCTTGTCGATGGGCGCGAGCAGCAGTCCTTCGAGCGCCCCATCCTCGGTCTCGGTCTGGTACGCGCGACGCGAGGCCATCACCGCGGAGAACAGGACCGCCATCCACAGCAGACCGGGCGCCGTGCGCTCGAGCACCTCGCGACCGGGTCCGAACGCGAAGCCGAACGCGATGAGCAGGGTCGCGGCGAACGGCAGCAGGGTCCCGGCCGCGTGCCGGCCCCGCACCTCGATCCGAAGGTCCTTCGCCAGGATCGCGGCCGCTTGGCGGAAGGAGCCGGGGCGCCCCGGCGAAGCGACCGCGCTCACGGGGCCTCCCGGACGATCCGTCCGCCGTCCATGTGCAGCGTCCGGTGCTCGAGCCCCTGGGGGGCTGGGTGGTGGGTGGCAAGGACGACCGTGCGGCCCTCCGACGGCGCGCGACGCAGGAGATCGTCGACCGCGTACCGGGCTTCCGAATCCAGCCCCGTGTAGGGCTCGTCCAGCAGGAGGAGCTCCGGCGCGCGAAGCAGCACCCGCGCGATCGCCACCCGCTGGCGCATGCCCTGCGAGAACCCGCGGACCCGCTCACCCGCGACCTCCAGCATGCCGACGCGGTCCAGGGCGGCGTCGATCCCCTCAGGCCCGATCCCGAGGAGCCGGCACCAGAGTCGGAGGTTCTCAGCCGCGGTGAGGTCTTCGTAAAGGCGGGTGCTGTGGGTCATCAGCTCCGCGCGCGCGCGGATCTGCTCGCGCTCTCGGAGCAGGTCGAACCCCAGGACGGTGCCGCCGCCGTAGGTGGGGGAGAGCGCCGTGGCGGCGATCCGCAGGAGAGTGCTCTTGCCGGCGCCGTTCGGTCCCCGGAGCACGACCGTCTCCCCGCGTTCGACCCTCAGATCCGCTCGCACGACCGCTGGGACCGTCCCGAACAGGCGGGTCACGCCGACGAGGTCCACGGCGGCGGTCGTCGGAGGTGCGGAGACATGGGAAGCGGGTCGACGCATGCGGACCGCCTTTGTACACCGGCGGGCAGTCGGGCGGCCACCGCGTCCGCCCGATGCGCGAAGCTCCGGCCTCCCCTCGTCCTCCTCCGCCGTTCGTGGAAACGGCAGGTAGCACGCTACGATCGAGGGCACGGGGCGTAGCGCAGCCTGGTAGCGCGCCTGCTTTGGGAGCAGGAGGCCGGCGGTTCGAATCCGCCCGCCCCGACTGGACAACCAACCAACCGCAGGTCAGGGCCGTTGTCGAACCTTAGGGCGCCTAACCGC
>DATEDE010000036.1:0-4504 GCA_035286545.1 Actinomycetota bacterium
AGGGTAACAGAGGGGTCATCGCGTCCCCGGGCTCGCGCCGAGCCGTGGTTCCGTCGGGGCGGAGACGTCGCCGCCGAGGTCCGGCCGGTTGTCCCCACGTGGTAGAACCGCGGGTCGTGGGGAGCCCGCCGTGAAGCTGACGCTCGCCTCGCTTGTCGCGGAGATCGACCGGAAGGTCGCCACCCGCCGGGCCGGCGCGCGCACCAAAGGACCCGAGGCGTATGAGGTCCTCGCCCGGGCATTCGAGATCCACACGGTGGGCGATCTGGTCGGGCACTATCCGCGGCGGTACATCGATCGCTCGCGCGTCGAGACCATCGGCGTCCTCAAGATCGGGTCGTACTCCACGGTGATCGCCCGCGTCCGGAAGGTGACCAAGCGGCTCACGCGTCGCCGACAGGCCATGGTGACGGTCACCGTCACGGACGGGACCGGCTACCTGGACCTCACGTTCTTCAACCAGCCGTGGGTCGCCTCGATGTACAAGGAGGGCCACGAGCTCGCCGTCTCGGGCATCGCGCAGCTTTACCGCGGCCGCCTGCAGCTCGCCAAGCAGGAGGTCGAGCTGCTGAAGGGCGACGAGGCGGACCTCGTGCACATGGGCCGCATCACGCCGGTCCACCGTGCGGCCGAGGGCATCACGACGCGCACGATCCGCGAGCTCGTCTGGCGCGCCCTCGAGCAGCTCCGCGCCATCCCCGACCCGCTGCCGCCCGAGATCGTCACCTCCGAATCGCTCAGCGGGTACGACGCGGCCGTCAGGGCGATCCACTTCCCGCAGGATCAGGGCGAGCTAGGCGCGGCGGTCGAGCGGCTGAAGTTCGATGAGCTGTTCACGCTCGAGCTCGGCGTGGCCTTCCGCAAGCACCGGGTTGAGGCGGCCGAGAAGGGCGTGAGCCACACGCCGGAGGGTCCGCTCGTGGAGCGGCTCATCGCGACGCTGCCGTTCGAGCCGACGGCGGCGCAGCGCCGCGCGACGGCCGAGGTAGGAGAGGCGATGGCGCGCCCGAGGCCGATGAACGTGCTGCTGCAAGGAGACGTGGGCTCGGGCAAGACTCTCGTCGCTCTCCACGCGGCTCTCGTGGCCATCCAGAGCGGGCACCAGGCCGCGATCATGGCGCCGACCGAGGTGCTCGCGAGCCAGCACTACCGCTCGATCGCCGAGCTGCTCGGTCCCTTCGGTGCGTTGCCGTACCTGGAGCTCGCGGCGGCGCCGGGCGAGGCGCAGCCCTCGCTCCTGGATCCGGAGCCCCGCGGTGAAGCCGAGGCGGGCGTGACGTACGCGTTGCTCACGGCCGCAGTGACAGGCAAGGACCGCGCGCGGAGCCTCGAGGCGATCGCCTCGGGAGACGTGGACCTGGTCGTCGGAACCCACGCGCTGGTGCAGGAGGGCGTG
Source organism: Actinomycetota bacterium (assembly GCA_035286545.1). Lineage (GTDB taxonomy): Bacteria > Actinomycetota > UBA4738 > UBA4738 > HRBIN12 > DASSJM01. The sequence continues at coordinate 1,397 of DATEDE010000036.1, forward strand.
AGCTTCGCCGACCTGTCGATGGCGGTGATCGACGAGCAGCATCGGTTCGGCGTCCACCAGCGGATGGCGCTGAAGGGAAAGGGAGGCTCGCCGGACGTGCTGATCATGACCGCGACGCCCATCCCGCGGACGCTGGCGCTCACGTACTACGGTGACCTGGACGTCGTGGTCCTGGACGAGATGCCCAAGGGGCGCCAGCCGATCGCGACTCGAATCGCGCGGACCGCCGAGCAGCGGGAGGCCGCCTACCGCCTGGTGCGCGGCGAGGTCGAGGCTGGTCGGCAGGCGTTCGTGGTGTGTGCGGCGATCGACGAGGGCAACCGCACGCAGGTCAAGGCCGCCGAGGCCGAGGCAGAGCGCCTGGCGACCCACGTGTTCCCCGACCTGTCGGTCGAGGTGCTGCACGGCCGGATGCGCTCGGCGCAGAAGGAGGCCGTGATGGAGGGCTTCCGCTCCGGCAGGCACCATCTGCTGATCTCGACGACGGTGATCGAGGTCGGCGTCGACGTTCCGAACGCCACCGTGATGCTGGTCGAGAACGCCGAGCGGTTCGGGCTGGCGCAGCTCCACCAGCTCCGAGGCCGCATCGGCCGCGGCGAGCAGCCGTCTACCTGCGTACTGTTCGACGAGTCCGAGGAGGCCAACGAGGAGGCCCGCGCGCGTCTGGACGCGATGGTCCGGACCACCGACGGGTTCGAGCTCGCGGACGAGGACCTCCGCCTCCGAGGCGAGGGCACCCTGTTCGACGTGAGGCAGTCGGGGCTGCCCGACCTTCGCCTGGCTCGTCTGGCCGAGGACGTCGAGCTCGTGAAGCGGGCTCGCGTCCGCGCGTTCGCCCTGATCGAAGAGGACCCCGAGCTCGCGCGGCAGCCCAAGCTGCTCCAGGAGCTGCGGTCGCGGTTCGAGCGGTCGATCGACTGGCTCTTCCACTCGTAGGGAGGTGGAGACCGCGGTCCGCTGGTTCTTCTCGAAGGCTTTCGGGCTGATAATCCGGAGGAGCTAGGACATCGGGGGAGTGCCTTGGATCGTCGAAGATTCGGGTCGAGCACGTTCGCGGACCGCCTAGACGCGCCCGGGCGAGGCGCGTTGGGGCGAGCCCGCTCTGCCCCGGGGTTCGCCGTACGCTCTGCACTCACCTTCGCGCTGCTCGGCACGGCCTGGGTCTTGTTCTCGGACCGCGCGGTCGAGATCGTCGTGCCCGATCAATGGCAGCAGCTGGCGCAGTCCCTGAAGGGCACCGTCTTCATCCTCGGATCGAGCCTGTTCATCTTCCTAACCGTCCGGTCATCAGGACGTGACCGCGCCCGTGCGGTCCTGGCCGAGCACGAGACGTGGGTGCGCGCGCGGCAGCAAACGGCGGTCGCCGAACTGGGTGAACTTGCCCTCGGGGTCGGCGAGGATCTCGACACGCTCTTCGAGGCGAGTGTCCGTGCTGTCGCGCGAACGCTCGGCGTGGGTTTCAGCAAGGTGCTCCAGCTGTCTCCCGACGGCAGCGGCTTCCGGCTCGTCGCAGGCGTGGGATGGGCCCCGGGGGTCGTGGGGACGGCGATCGTCCCGGCCGAGGTCAACTCCCAGGCGGGGTACACCCTGGCATCGCGGAGCCCAGTGGTCGTCGAAGACCTAGCGTCCGAAACCAGATTCTCGGGTCCTGCGCTCCTGGTCGACCACAAGATCGTTGCTGGCATGAGCGCACCGATCGGCGATCATGAGGATCCTTGGGGGGTGCTCGGGGCGCACTCGGCCGAGCGCCGGCACTTCTCTGAGGACGACGTCGCCTTCCTGACCGGGGTCGCGAACATCCTCGCGAGCGCGATCCAACGTGTCCAAGCCGAGAGCGCACTCCGCGAGACCGAGGCGCGGTATCGGACCTTGGTCGAGCGGACACCGGGTGTTGAGTACATCGCGGAGCCCGGCGAGACGGGCGCCTGGTACTACGTGAGCCCTCAGGTCGAGGCGTTGCTCGGCTATCCGTCCAGCCACTGGGTCGCCGATTCCCATCTCTGGTTCCACCACGTCCACGAGGAGGACCGCGCCCGCGTGATCGCGGCCGAAGAGCGCAGCGGTGAGATCGGCGAACGATTCGTCGACGAGTACAGGATGATCGCGGCCGACGGTCGCATGTTGTGGGTACGGGACGAGGCCGAGGTCGTTCGACGCAACCCCGACGGCCCTCTCCTGTGGGGCATCTTGTACGACATCACAGAGCGCAAGCAGGCCGACGCCGAGATCCGTCGGTTCGCCGAGCGGCTGGAGGCGGTGCACGACCTCGACCGGGCCATGCTGAACGCGGCCTCCACCGACGACCTCCTCGGGGTGGCGCTGGACCGACTCCGACGGCTGGTCCCCTGCGACCGGGTCGCGGTCCGGCTCCTCGACGGGGACGAAGGCGCGGTCCGGGTCGCCTTGGCGTGGCAGCGGGACGGGGTCGACCTCCAGATCGCGGACCAGCTCGCGGTCCTCGACACGCAGAGCATGGCGCTTCTGCAGCGGGAGCTCTTCGTCCTGCAGGACATGGAGGACTTCTCCGAGATCCCCTCCTTGCTCCAACCACTCGCGCAGGCCGGTTTCCGTTCGGGCATCGGCGCGACGCTCGTCGCCGAGGGTAGGTCCTTCGGTTACCTGATCGTGATGTCTCGGACCCCAAGCGGGTTCGACGAGGGCCACGGCGAGATCGTCCGCGAGCTCGCGGCCGAGCTGGCGATCGGGCTCCGCCAGGCATCGCTCCGCGAAGCGCTCAGCGTCCGTGCCGAGGAACTGCAAGGGCTCGCCGACCAGCGGCAAGCCTTGCTCGGGCAGATCGTGGCCGCCCAGGAGCAGGAGCGTCGACGGGTCGCCAACGAGCTGCACGATGGCCTTGGTCAGACCCTGACGGCGATCTCACTTCGGACGGGCGCGATGGAGTTGGGGGCAACGTCGGAGATGAAGACCGACCTGATCAAGCTTCGGGAGCTCGCGAGCGCGGCAGTGGCCGAGAGCCGCCGGATCGTGTGGGGGCTGCGTCCGCCCGAACTCGAAGAGCTTGGCTTCGTCGAGGTCCTTCGGAGGGGCGCGGTCGACCTCGGATCCGCCCGGGGGGTAGAGGTCGATGTCCGGGTCGGCCCGGAGGGG
>DATEDE010000037.1:0-3332 GCA_035286545.1 Actinomycetota bacterium
GCGGTTCACTATCGGCAGGCACCCGAGCCGCGGGCCGCGCGCTTAGAGCTCGTCGTCGCGCTCGAGCGTGTCGCGACGCAGAACGGGCTCGAGCTGGTGGAGGGCAAGATGGTGCTCGAGCTCGTACCCAGCGGCCGGCCGATGAAGGGTGGGGCTGTCGAGCGGATGGTCGGTGAGCATTCGCTCGAAGCGGTCCTGTTCGCGGGGGACGATCGCGCGGACCTCGACGCGTTCGAGGCCCTCGATCGGTTGGCTGGCAGCGGCGTGACGGTCATCCGGGTGGCCGTTCGCGGGGACGAGACTCCGCCGGCCCTGGTCGACGCGGCAGACCTCACCGTGGAGGGACCGTCCGGACTCTTAGAGCTCCTGCGCTCGCTCTAGCGCTCGCCCTAGCGTCCGCGCCGCAGGCGCGCCCGCGCCAGATCCTCGAGCTGTCCCCCGACCCAGCGCGAGGGCGGGTTCGCGAGCACCAGGCGCGAGAGGCCCCGAGCGCGCCGGGCGCGTTCGTCGATCGGCATGTCGAGCGCCGTGCCTAGGGCGTCGGACATCTCGCGCAGGTCGAACGGGTTCACCGGCAGGGCGTAGCGGCCCAGCCGACCGTAGGCGCCGGCGTTGCGGGAGAGCACCAGCACGCCGCGGCGGCGGTTCAGCAAGGGTCCCTCCATCGCGACGAGGTTCATCCCGTCGATCACAGGGTTCACGAGCAGGACGTCGTACAGCCCGTACGCGGCTACGGCGCCCACGTAGTCGTCCTTCAGCCGGAGCTCGATCGGCTCCCAGCCCTCGCGACCGAGCTCTCCGTTGATACGGTCGGCCTCGGCCAGGCACGCGTCGGTGTACTCCCGGTACTCGGGGATCTCCATCCGCGAGGGCGAGAGCAGGGCCAGGAACCGCACGCGTTCCAACCACGATGGGTTCGCGCGCAGGAACAGCTCGTAGGCCTGGAACCCGCGCACGATGTTCTTCGTGAGCTCGAGCCGGTCTACGCGGAGGATCAGGCGGGCGTTACCCCGCCAGCGGTTCAGCTCGTGCCTGAGCTCGCGGACCTCCGCCGTCGCTGCGGCCTGGCGCATCGCCGAGGCGTCCACCGAGATCGGGTGGATCCTCGCGACCACCTCGCGGCCCTCGGTCCCCACCCTCGAGCGCGCGAGGTCCACCCGCGTCCCCGAGAGCTGCCGCGCCGAAAGCAGGAAGTTCTCCGCCCACGCCGGCGCGTGGAACCCCAGCACATCGGCGCCGAGCATGCCGCGCAGGATCTCGTCTCGGATCCTCACCGGGAGCATCCGGAAGTACGTGGCCCCGGCGATCGAGGTGTGCGAGAAGTGCGCGATCAGCGCGTCGGGCACGAGGTCGCGGAGCATCCGCGGCGCGAGCGCGAGGTGGTAGTCCTGCACGAGGAAGCGGACGTCGCCGCCCAGGCGTTCGCCCTCCTCGGCCAGCGCGGTCGCGAACCTCCGGTTCACCTCGACGTAGGCCTCCCAGGCCTCCTCGACGCCGCGCCCGAACGTCGGCGAGCTCACCGTGTCCCACAGGTAGTGGTGCGCGAACCACAGGACGCCGTTCGAGATGCCGTTGTAGTAGCCGTCGTAGGTGTCGGCCGCGATGTCGAGGTAGCGGAGGCGATACGCCACGCCGTCTTGCGTGTAGTCGATCCGGCCGCCGGTCGCATCTACCATCGCGCGGTCGCCCTCGCTCATCGCCGCGGCGACCCACGTGCCCTCGGCCTGTAGGAGTGCACCGGTGAGCGCGGTGACCAGTCCTCCCGTGCCACGCCGCGCGACGAGTTCGCCGTCGTCGCCGCGCTCGAAGGTGATGGGGCCCCGGTTGGAGGCGACGACGAGGTGTGACGTCATCGGAGCTTCTCGATCAGCACGAGTGTTTCCTCGATCTCGCGCAGCGACAGGAACCGTTCGCGGACCCGCTCGCGCCCGGCCTGGCCCATGGCGCGACGCCGGTCGGGATCGGCGAGCAGCTCGACGATGCGGGCAGCGCATGCCGGCACCCCGTCCACGAGGTAGCCGTCCACGCCGTCGCGGATCTGCAGCCGGATGCCCCCGACGTCGCCGCCGACCACCGGCTTGCCCTTCCACATCCCCTCGGCTACGACGAGGCCGAAGCCCTCGCGCAGCGATTTCTGCACCACCACGTCGGCCGCACGCTGGAACGCGTTCACGGCGACGTCGCCGACGCCGTCCAGGTCCGTGAGCAGGTGGACGTCCGGCTCGTCCCCCGCGTGCTCGGCTGTGAGGTTCAGGTACCTCATGCCTTCCGGGTCGTCGTGCGCGAGCGAGCCGACCATCACGAGCTGCACGCCCTCGACCTCTCGGCGAACCAGCCGCCACGCGTCGATCACCCCGGTCGGGTCCTTCCACGGATCGAACCGGGAGATCTGCGCCATCAGTGGGCGTTCGTGATCGATCCCGTAAGAGGCGAGAACGTCTCGCCACGCGCGCTCAGCCATCGGCACGTTCTTAGGGCTGAGAGGGTCGATCGACGGTGGGATGAAGGCGATCTCGGGGCCGGCGATCCCCGGCTGCACGTACTCTCGGGCCGTGAAGATCGCGGCGTCGAACCGGTTCACGATCGGTTCGAACAGGTCCCAGACAGGGCGATAGGGAGCGGACAGGTCGATGTGGCATCGCCACAGCCACGTGCCCTCGCGCCCCCCCTCATCCTCGAGGACCTCGAGCAGCGCCGCGGGCTGCGGGTCGTGTACGAGGACCGCGTCGAACCCCCTCGGAAGCTCGGCGGCGTTGGCTCGTATGCGCTCCCAGTACGTCGCGATGGCCTCGTCGTCGAGTCGGGCCTCGGCGCCCTGCAGGGCGTTGTGGACGGCCTTCGTAACCGCGAAGAACGCGTCTGTTCCCTCGATCACGACCCAGGAGGTGTCGATGCCGAGGTCGTTCATCAGCGGGACTTGGGTGTGCAGGAGCTCGGCCACCCCGCCGCCGAAGGCGGTGCTGTTCACGTTCAGGAGTCGGAGACCCCGCAGCGGTCGCGCGGCCTCGACGAGACGCTCGACCGCTTCCGCTCCCGCGGCTTCCGCGTAGTCGGCCACGCGCTTGGGCTGGACCGGAACCGTAGGGAGCACGTCCCCGAGTCTACCGAGAGCCTCCCGGGCTCAGCTGCCGAGCCGCGCGAGCGCGCGCCTACGGTGCTCGGTTCGCTCTTCGGACGTCATCGCATGAACGCGCCCGACCAACTCGACGAGCTCGCTTGGCGAGAAGGGCTTGGACACGAACTCGGTACACCCCGCGCGCCATCCCGCAAGCCGGTCCTCCACCAAGGTCTTGGCGGTGAGGAGGATCACGGGGACGTCGGCCAGGTTCTGC
>DATEDE010000038.1:0-2268 GCA_035286545.1 Actinomycetota bacterium
ACTCCGATCTGCGACGCGACCCGCGGCGCGGCCGCGAGCAGGCGGAGGATCTGCGCCGGCAGGTGATCGGGTTTTGAGCCCGCGCCGGTACCACAGCGACTACGACGAGGAGACCACGGGGCGCTGCGAGCGTGCCCTGCTAACGCTGCTCGGCGACCTCGGTCCTTGGCGCGAGCGCATCTACCTTGCCGGCGGCCTCGCCCCGAGGTATCTCGTCGGGCAGCTCCCCGAGGGTGCGCGAGCCCACGTCGGAACGACCGACATCGACCTCGTCATCGGACTCGCCCTCGGGGACGAGACGCCGGAGACATATCGCACCCTGAAGAACAACCTGGAGAAGGCGCGATTCGCGCAGGAGGAGCCGAGCTTCCGGTGGGCGCGCGACGTCGACGGGCTCCCGGTCGTCGTCGAGTTCCTGTGCGAGACCGACGAGGTGGAGCCCGGTTCCATCTTCCGCCCCAAGGGCGAGTCAACGGGATCGGGGCTGGGCGCATTCAACGTCCGCGGCGCCCATCTCGTGCGCGACGACTTCGTCCAGCGCGCCATCGAGGGCGAGCGCCTCGATGGCGGGGGCCGTTCGAAGGTCACCGTGCGCGTCGCGAACGTGCTCCCGTACACGGTGCTCAAGATCCTCGCGTTCCAGGACCGACACGAGAACAAGGATGCGTACGACCTCGTCTTCACGCTCCTCAACCACGCGGGTGGTCCTCGTGAGGCGGGACGCGCCGCCAGGTCGAGCGCGGTAGCTCGTCATCCACAGGTGGACGAAGCCCTCGCCCTTCTCGAGGAGCGGTTCCAGGACTTCCGCCAGGATGGTCCAAACGCGTACGCATCGTTCCTCTCCGCGCCGAACGATGACGATGAGAGAGCCCGGCTGCGTCAGGAGGCGGCCGCGACCGTCCGGGAGTTCCTCCACGGCTTCCGCGAGGAGGGTGTTGAAACGCCGTGAGAACCACTGCGGTCGACCTGTCGGCCATGTGGACAGATCCGCGCAGACTTCAGTGACCGCAGGCGCAGGCGCCCCCGCAGGCGCACCCGCCGCGGGATGCCGAGCCGAAGGCGTCCCCCGACGAGGTGGAGGCGACGAACGAGAACCGCCGGCGGACGCGCTCGTCGCCACAGGACGGACACGCGACCCGGGTCTGCACCGAGGCGGTCATCGAGCGCTGGTGCTCGAACGGCCGCTCGCACCCGAGGCAGATGTACTCGTACGCCGGCATCGCCCCAGGATACGAGGCATCGACGACCTGTACACCGGCGCAGAGGTGCGCGTTTCAGGTGGTTGAGGCCACGTCGAGCTCGACGGTCTGGTCATCGAATACGGCCCGTACCTCGAGCCGCCCCCCGAGCGCCTCCACGTACGAGCGCAGCGTCGACAGGTAGGCGTCGTCCTGGTGCTCGATCCGGGAGATGTTCGGCTGCGAGACGCCCAGGGCATCGGCGAGTCCCTCTTGGGTCACCTCGCGTGACGCGCGGAGCTCGGCGAGGGCGAGGACGTCACGCATCGCGTGCTTCCTCTCGTCGACCCGCGCCCGACGTGACGGGTCGGCCTCGATCGGAGCCTTCAGCTCCTTGAACGATCCTCGCCTGCTCATCCGGTCCATCCCTCCTCGGCCAGCTGCGCCAGGTGCTCGTCGTACAGGTCGTCGGCGACGGGCACCATCTCCTCGTAGAACGTGGTCCACCGATGACGCTTGTCCCCGCCGATCAGAAGGATCGCCATGCGCCGGGGATCGAAGGCGAACAGCACGCGGATGTGGCCTCCCGGTGGGATGAGCTCCTTCATGTTCGCGTGGCGCGAGCTCTTGATCGAGTCCACGAACGGTCTCCCCAACGCGGGCCCACGCTCCTCCAGGAACTCCACCGCCGCCACGATCGACTCCTGTTCCCTATCGGTCAGGCTCACCCACCAGTCCTCGAACTGATCGGTGAACTCGACCTCCCATCCAACCGGCGACACTATAACCTATTCCTGATATCAGGTAACCATTATCGGTGACACGCGAGGGACCTTGAGCCGCCCGCACCGCGAACCGTACGCCGAGGGTCTGACAGGGCCGCCGCCAGGGTGGCCGGCGCGCACCGCCTCGATCGGGGCTTCAGGTCCGAGTGGAGCGGTTGCATGATACCGTGGTATCATGCTGCAACGACACCGAGCCAATCCGGGGGGCAGGAGATGGAGCGCAAGGCGATGACCGTGAGGATCCCGTCCGATCAGGCAGCCGAGCTCGAGGCGGTGGCCCAAGTCGACGGCGTGCCGGTCTCCGA
>DATEDE010000039.1:0-2065 GCA_035286545.1 Actinomycetota bacterium
GAGGGCAGCGATCGCGGCGCGCTGGATCGCGGTGAACTGCCCGGAGTCCAGGTTCGTCTTCACGACGCCGAGCGCCCGGATCGCCTCGGCCGAGCCCGCGACCCACCCGATCCGCCAGCCGGTCATGTTGTAGAACTTCGACGCCGAGCCGAACTCGAGGGTCACATCCTTGGCGCCGGGGACCTGGAGCGGCGAGGGCGCGACGAACCCGTCGAACGTGATCTCGCTGTACGCGGCGTCGTGCAGCAGGAGCAGGTCGTGCTCCCGCGCGAACGCCACCGCTGCCTCGAACGTCCCGAGGTCGGCGATCGCGGCCGTCGGGTTCGTCGGGAAGTTGAGCCAGATCGCCTTCGTCCGGTCGGATACCGGCGCCGCGTCGAGGTCGGGCAGGAACCCGCCCTCGGCCGGCATCGGGAGGGACACCGGCGTGCCCCCGGCCAGGCGCGTCGAGACCCCGTACACCGGGTAGCCCGGATCCGGGATCAGCGCCTCGTCGCCGGGGTCCACGAACGCGAACGCTATGTGCCCGATCCCCTCCTTCGAGCCGATCAGCGCCATCACCTCGGTCTCCGGATCGAGCTCGACGCCGAAGCGACGCCCGTACCAGGCGGCGACGGCGCGGCGGAACTCGAGCGAGCCGTAGTAGCTCGGGTATCGGTGCGTCGAGGGGTCGTCGACGGCCTCCTGCAAGGCCTCGACGATGTGCGCTGGCGTCGGGAGGTCGGGATCGCCCACGCCCAGCGAGATGACGTCGACTCCACGCTCGCGCTTGGCCGCGAGCTTGCGGTCGAGCTCGGCGAACAGGTAGGGGGGGAGGGTCTCGATGCGCTTGGCGATCCGCACCTAGACGAGGCCCCTGCTCGCGAGCCAGTCTTCGTCGAGCGTCGCCTCGAAGACCCGCTCGGCCGGCCCTGTGAGCAACACACCGTCCTCGGCACGATCGACGATGAGCGCACCGCCCGGGAAGCGCACCTCGGCGCGGGCCGGCACGAGGCCGGCCTCGTTCGCGGCTACGAGCGCGGCGCAGGCGCCGGTACCGCACGCCATCGTCTCGCCCGAGCCGCGCTCCCAGACACGGACGCGCACGGCGCCGTCCTCGATCGAGACGAACTCGACGTTCGTCCCCTGCGGGAACCGGGGGTCCCGCTCGATCCGCGGGCCGAGCGTCCGCACGTCGACATGAGCCGGGTCCTCCTGCACGAACACCACCAGGTGCGGGTTGCCCATCGAGACGGCGCTCGCCTTGAACGTCCGGCCGTCGACGTCGAAGGGCTCGGTCAGGAAGGGCTGATCGGCCGGACCGTCCATCGGGATCTGGCCGCGCGCGAAGGCCGGCGGGCCCATCCCCACCGTCACCGAGCCGACGACACCGTCGTGGACGTCGAGCGACAGGTGCTTGGCCCCTGCGCGCGAGCCGACCTCGAGCTCGGTGGCCGTGGTGTGGCCGTGCTCGTACACGAGCTTGCCGAGGCATCGGATCCCGTTGCCGCACATCTCTGCGAGAGAGCCGTCCGCGTTGCGGTAGTCCATGAAGAAGTCCTCGCCGTCGGCCTGCCCGCGCGTCACGCGGATCACCCCGTCGGCTCCGATCCCCTTGTGGCGGTCGCATACCGCGGCGACGAACGGCTCCGTGAGGGGGCGCTCGTCGGGCAGGTCTTCGAGCATCACGAAGTCGTTGCCGGTTCCGTGGTACTTCCAGATACCGATCGGATCAGCCACCCAGGTACTCCGTCAGGTCGTCTATGAGGGCCACCGCTCCGCCGTCCTCCGCCTCGAACCAGCGGATCCTGGGGTCCCGCCGGAACCAGGCGAGCTGACGGCGTGCGAGCGCTTTCGTGCGCTTGATGCTCAGGGCGATCGCGTCCTCCAGGCCGAGCTCCCCCTGCAGGTGCCGCGCAACTTCAGCGTACCCGATGGCCTGACTCGCGGTGAGCCACCCGGCGAGGCCCCGCTCGGCGAGCGCGCGCACCTCCTCGACGAGACCGCTCGCGACCTGCTCTCGCACGCGTCGCTCGATCCGCTCGACGAGCACCCGGCGCGTCACGTCGATCCCCGCGGCCCGCAT
>DATEDE010000040.1:0-4701 GCA_035286545.1 Actinomycetota bacterium
GCCGTGACGAGCATGTACTTGCCCTGGCGCACCGCGCACATGGTGAGGTCGCGGCAGGTCATCATGTCTATCAACCGGTCTGCGTCGGGGCCGCTGACCTCGATCGTCCACTCGGCGCCGACGTCCCACACGACCACCGCGGACAGCAGATGTTCGTACTCGACGTTGGGGTCGTCGTAGTAGCCGGGGAGCAGGGTGTGGTTGTAGACGTCGAAGGCCTTACACCCCGCCCGCACGGTCGCCTCGAAATACGGTGACCGCCGGTACCACGGCCCCGTGAACAGCTTCGTCTCCGGCATGTAGCGCTCGTCGCCCATCGGGCCCTCCTCGTCTCGGGTAGAGCGACAATCTAGAATAGGATTCTAACTCTAGGCAAGTCGGAGGTTCGGGGCATGGCGCGGGAGCGAGGGCGCGAACGTCGGGAGGCCGTGATGGAGGCCGCCCTCGGGGTCATCGCCGAGCGAGGCCTGGCCGCTACGCGCATCTCAGACATCTCCGAGCGGGCGGGGATGAGCCCCGGCCACGTCATGTACTACTTCGGTAGCAAGGACCGGGTGCTGATGGAGGCCCTGCGCCACGTCGAGGACCGGATGCACGAGGAGGCCGAGACCGAGCTCGCCTCGATCGCGCCTGGGCCGGGCCGCCTGCGTCGCCTGCTGGAGCTCAACCTGCCCGACGGGTTCGCGGACCCCACGTGGACGCTGTGGCTTGAGGCCTGGTCGATCGCGCCGCACGACGGCGCGATCCGTGACCTGGTCGCCGAGCTCGAGGGCCGCTGGGTGAGCCTGCTCGCCGACGTCGTGCGTTCGGGCGTCGACGCGGGGGCCTTCGCGTCCGATGACGTCGAAGCGGCGGTTACCCACCTCTACGCGGCGATCAACGGTCTCGCGGTGCAGGTCGTGACCGGTGTCGGTGACCTGCGCGCGGCTGAAGCGCTGGCGGCGTGCATGCAGCTCGCGGCCGCGGAGCTCAACTTCGAAGCGGGGCAGCGCAGGGCGTCTCCTCGCGCGCGCTCGACCGTCACGAGGTCGTAGCTCGAGCGGTGCGGGGTCGCGCTGGTCCTGCTCTTCCTCACCGAGCCGATGCACTACCTGCCGAAGGCCACGCTGGGCGCCGTGATCGTCGCGGCGGTGGCCGCCGAGCGTGGTCCTTAGTCGGTCTCGGCCTCCAGCCTGGCCTCGATCGCGTCGAGCATCAGGTCCAGGCCGAACTCGAAGGCGGCCTCGTCTTCCCGGTACATCAGCGGTGCGATGGCGGACAGGTTCGGGAACTCCTCTTCGGGTAGGGCCGCGAACGCACGGCGCCAGGCCTCCCCGCCGCCCGGCCCCGAGGCCGCGTCCAGGCTAGAGGTGCCGGCCGTGTAGCCCTCGATCGCTTGGAAGGCGAGGACCGCTTCGTTGTCGGGAAGGCCGGCGCGGCGGAGCGCGCCCAGGGCCATCTCGGAGATGCGGCTCTCGCTCGGCAGCGGGGCATCGGCGGCGGCCACGAGGAACGCGAGGCGCGGGTGCGCGAGGTAGGTGCGGCGGGCTCGCGTCGCCAGGTCTCGGAGGTCGGCGCGCCAGGAGCCGCTCGGCGAGAACCCCCTCATGGCTTCGATCAGCAGCCGGTCGGCCATCGCGATCAGGAGCTCGGTCTTGTCCCTGAAATGCCGGTAGACGGCGGTGGGGTCGACCCCGAGCTCCGAGCCGAGCCGACGCATCGTCACGGCCTCCGGCCCCTCGCTGTCGGCGATCCGCAGGCACGCGTCGATCAATACGTCCCGGGACAGGCGCGGGGTCAAGGGCTCGGGTGCGGTACGGGCCACAGGGTCATCCTGGCTGCTGCTCCCGCTGGTGTCAACGACGATGTCAACGCTGTTGACATCGCGAAGGGATCTGGGCTACGGTGCGGCCCTACACCCACGGACCCTTGGGAGGGATCGATGAACGGAGCACGCAAGATCTCGGCGCTGGTCGCCGTCGCGGGGCTTCTCGTCGCGCTCGTCGCGACGGCGCCCGTGTCGGGGGCGGCCCCGAGCGACGGCTTCTATACGAACGTCCCGAGCAACCTCGCCAAGCTGAAGCCCGGCGCGCTGATCCGCTCCGAGCCCGAGTCGACGTTCCTGCCGACGCTGGACGGCCAGAGCGCCGCGTACCGGATCATGTACCGCTCGACGGGACAGCTCGGCGGGCCGGTCGCGGTGAGCGGCATGGTCTTCGTCCCCAAGGGCAAGGCGCCCCGAGGCGGATGGCCGATCGTGGCGTGGAACCACGGGACCTCCGGTGTGGGGGACCAGTGCAACCCGTCGCGGTGGCCCGACATGTACGACGGCGGGCAGTGGGATCTGTACGCCGACAAGATCGACGAGCTGCTGAAGCGTGGGTACGTCGTCTCCGCCACCGACTACGAGGGACTCGGGACGGCCGGGCTGCACACGTACCTGCTGACCGACGGTCTGGGCCGCGCCGTGATCGACGGCGTGAAGGCCACCCGCGCGCTCGTACCGAACACGAGCTCGAGGTGGGCCGCGATCGGGCACTCGGAGGGCGGGCAGGCCTCGCTCGGCGCGGGAGAGCTCGCTGCGACCTACGGCAAGGGCCTGACCTACGTCGGCGCAGTAGGCTACGCGCCGAGCCAGCATCTGGAGGAGGCGGTGATCCCGATCGCGAGCGACAAGTTCGCGGCGCCATACCTCGCCTACATGGCCGTCGGGATGCGATCGATCGACCCGGCGTTCGACTACGCGAGCTTCGTTGGCCCGCTGTACGCCGATCGTATGGGCGACGGCGAGGAGCACTGCTTCGACGAGTGGTTCTACCTGGACAACCTCGGCGTGAACCCGGCGCCGGATACGGCCCTCGATGCCAACTGGGCGAGCGATCCGACCGTGCAGCGGTACTTCGACCTGAGCGTCGTCGGGCTGCGCAAGGCTGCCGCGCCGATCCTCGTCCTGCAGGGCACCGGTGACGGGCTCTACGCGACGTTCGAGGCGTTCCTCGACGAGATCTGCGCGACCGGCTCGGCGGTGCATGGGATCACCTATCCGAACATCAGCCACGACCACGTGCTCCCGCAGGGCCAGGCCGACGCGCTGTCCTGGCTGGCGGATAGGTTCGCCGGCCGTCCCGCACCGAGCGACTGCTGAACTTGAGCGATCTGCACCACCTGTCCGCAGTCGAGGCCCTCGCGCTCTTCCGGGCGCGAGGGCTCTCGCCCGTCGAGCTCATGCGGGCGACGATCGCCCGGGCCGAGGGGCTCGAGCCGACCATCAACGCGTTCGCGGTCACGCACTTCGAGCGAGCGCTCGAACAGGCACGGGCCGCAGAGGCTCGCTACGCCTCCGGGGACGCGCGGCCCCTCGAAGGACTGCCGGTCGGGATCAAGGACGAGGTGCCGATCGAAGGCGACCCCTGCTCCCAGGGGTCCCTGATCGAGGTCGACACGATCGCCGACCACACGGCACCGATCGCGCGACGGATCCTGGAGGCGGGCGGTATCGTGCACGCCCGGACCACGACGCCCGAGTTCAGCTGCGCGGGCTTCACGCATTCGCGGCTCTGGGGCGTGACCAGGAACCCTTGGGCTCCGGACTGGAGCCCCGGCGGATCGAGCGGCGGATCGGGGGCGGCGCTGGCCGCCGGAACCGCGTTGCTGGCCAGCGGCTCGGATATCGGCGGCTCGATCCGGCTGCCTGCGTCGTTATGCGGGGTGGTTGGGTTCAAGCCGCCCTACGGGCGGGTCCCCGTCGATCCCCCGTACAACCTCGACCACTACTGTCACGACGGTCCCATGGCCCGGACCGTGGCCGACTGCGCGTTGTTGGAGAACGTGATCGCGGGACCCGATCCCTGCGACGTCGTCTCGATCCGACCTAAGCTCGAGATCCCCGAGCAGCTCGAGGGCGTCGAGGGACTGCGGATCGCGTTGTGCCTTCGCCTCGGCGACTTCCCCCTGGACCCGGAGGTCGAGGTGAACACGCTCGCCGTCGCCGATGGGCTCCGCGAGGCCGGCGCGAGCGTCGAGGAGGTCGAGCTGCCGTGGCGGCGCGAGGACATCATCCGCGCCACGCTCGTTCATTTCGGGGAGATATTCGGCCGGGACATCGGGCGCGCGGTGGCAGAGCACGGCGACCTCATGACCCCCTACGCGCTCGCGATGGTCGAGTGGTCGCTGGGGGCGATCGAGCGCACGAGCTTCCTCGAGGGGCTGGAGCTCGAGGCGCGGATCTACGAGCCGCTCGGCGCGCTGCTAGAACGATCCGACGCGCTCGTGTGCCCGACGTTGGGCACACGCGGGCTGATCGCGGGCGACGACTACGTCGACCACGGGCTCGAGGTCGGCGGCGTCGTGCTGGAGCGGTACCTCGACGCGCTCATGACACCGCCGTTCAACATCGCGAGCCGGTGCCCCGTGCTCGCCGTGCCCTCGGGGTTCGCGGACAACGGCGTGCCGACGGGAGTGCAGATCGTCGGGCGGACCTACGACGACGTCACGGTGTTCCGGGTCGGCGCGGCGCTCGAGCGGGCCCGGCCGTGGCCGGTGCTCGCGTCCCTGGCGAGCTAGGCGCTCGCGCGGTCCACACGCGCCGAGTGTGTCGAAGGGCTCGGTGCCCGGGAAGATGGGCGGATGTCGATGTTGTCGGCCTGCCCGTGAAGACCGCGCCACGGCTCCGGTTCGGCCCGGCCGTCCGGATCCCCAGCCTGTTCGTGGGGCTCGTCGTCA
>DATEDE010000041.1:0-15045 GCA_035286545.1 Actinomycetota bacterium
CCCTCCATCGTGAAGAAGTTGAACCGGCAGTAAGCGCAGAATACGTCCAGCTCCTCGGGCAGGTAGGGGCAGTCGCCCCAGGCGCAGCTACGCTCGCCCTCGCCTGTCCGGATGTCGAATCCGCACCCAGGGCACTTCGCGAAGCCTTCCCACTTCTCCATCGCGTTCGCCTCCGACCCCCTTCGTACCTCCGAGCCTAGGCCGAGGAGAGGGCCGAACGGCCCCACCGCAGGACCCCAACCGGCAGTCAGCGGGCGTGGCGGTGGGGCGACGGTCGCCGATGGCCGCGCGGGGCGGCAGCCACGACCTCGCCACGTTCCAGCTTCCGGTCGACCTTCGAGACGTCCTCGAGCGAGGTCCGCGCGAGCGTGGAGCGGATCGCCTCGGAGGTCTTCAGCCACGTGGGGTGGAGCGCGCACACGTCGTCCCATCGGCACGGCCCCCCGCGCATCGGGCAGCGGCGCGAGACCAGGTACCCCTCGGCCGCCTCGATGACCTCGAGCAGGCTCACGTCCCTGGGATGGCGGGCAAGCCTGTACCCGCCGTCGCGACCTGCCTTGGCCTCGGCCAGGCCGGCCTTGGCTAGGATCCCCAAGAGCTGCGGCGTGTAACTCGGGGGCAGGTTCATCTCGGCTGCCACTTCGCGGATCTTGCGGTAGGAGCCGTTGCCGTCCCACGCGGCCGCGAGCGCGATGGCGGCTCGGACCACGTAGTCCCCGCGGCTGGTGAGCGTAAGGTCCACGCTGCAAGTGTAGTCCACGTTGAACTTGCGGCCACACGTTGAGCACGCTACTCTACGTTCGTCCTCCTGCCCCACCGGGAGGTACCGGGGCGGGCCGGCGAGCTCTCCTCCGCCGGCCCGCCCTCCTCTGCTGGCTCGGATGAGCGGGATGCCGAAACCCGAGTGAGAACGGTTAGGTGGGCGAGGGGGGAGTTGAACCCCCACGTCCTTGCGGACACAGGAACCTGAATCCTGCGCGTCTGCCAATTCCGCCACTCGCCCCGTGGGGCCGGAATCCTAGCGCCGGAACACCGGGGTCGTCCGGTAGGCGCTGGGGCCTATCCGGCCGATGATCGTGGATGTGATGCGCGGCCCGCGCATGACCACAGCACACGGCCTGGGGGCGGCCCCGGAACGAACCGGGCGGGTAGGATAGCCCGCGTACCGGTGCCGACCTGCGGAAACGTCCCTGACCCGTGCCGATCCTTCGAGACTTCGAGCGCCGTCTGGGAAGCCTCGTCGAAGGCTTCTTCGCGACCACGTTCCGCTCGGGCCTTCAACCGGTCGAGCTCGCGAAGCGGCTGATGCGGGAGATGGACGCCAGCCGGACGGTCGGCGTCCGCGAGGTCTGGGCTCCGAACCGGTTCGTGTTCTCGCTCTCCGAGCAGGACGCCCAGAGGTTCGAGCTGGCCGAGCAGGCTCTGGTGGCCGAGTTGCGACAGGTGGTCCGCGAGGCGGCCGCCGAGCACGGCTGGGGTCTGGTCGGACCGCCCGAGATCGAGTTCGAGGTCGACGAGGAGCTCGGCAAGGGCCGGTTCGGGTGCGTGGCGTCCTTCGTCGAGGGCCCGGAGGGGCTCGACCCACTGCCGGCCGGGGGGCACCCGACGCTGGTTCTCTCCGACGGACGCGCGTTCCAGGTGGTCAAGTCCACCCTCACCATCGGGCGGCTCCCGGAATGCGACCTCGTCCTCGATGACCCGGGCGCCTCACGGCAACACGCCAGGATCCGCCGGACCGAGTCCGGGTTCGTGATCACCGACCTCGGCTCGACGAACGGGACCCTCGTGAACGGCCGCCAGATCCATGAGCAGGACCTGGCGGACGGCGACACGGTCACGATCGGCGAGACCGACCTCCAGTTCAGGGGCGGGTGAGTGTCGCCCTTCGCACTCTCGGTCCTGAAGTACTCGCTGATCGTCCTGCTCTACTTCTTCGTGTTCCGGGCCATCCGCTCCGTCGCCGTGGACGTCTCCGCCAGGCGGCGCGGCGCGACGACCGACATGCGGCCCTCGGCGGCCTCGCCCGCCAGAACGTCCAAGGGTGGCAAGCCACCGACCCAGGTCGTGGTGCACGACGCCGGGGCGAGCGGCAAGCCTGCGACGGTGCGCCTCGCCGGCCAGGTGGAGATCGGCCGGGGTGACAGATGTGCTATCCGACTCCAGGACCACTACGTTTCGCAGGTGCACGCGCGCCTATATGAGCGAGATGGGGCCTGGCACGTAGAGGATCTGGGTTCGACGAACGGGACCTTCCTGAACGACGGCACCATCACCGGGTCCGCCGAGGTCCACGCCGGCGACGCCGTCAGGGTCGGCAAGACGGTGTTGGAGCTGCGCCGGTGAACATCCGCGTCGGGTCCGCCTCCGACATCGGCCAGGTCCGCGAGGGCAACGAGGACTCCTTCCTGGTGCTCGCTCCGCTATACGTGGTAGCCGACGGCATGGGGGGGCACCGCGGCGGCGAGGTAGCGTCCAGCCTGGCGCTCGAGACCGTGCAGCGGCTGTTCGAGGCGCAGCAGGGAACGCTCGCCGACCAGGTGACCGAGGCCAACCGCGCGGTCTTCGAGCGGTCGCAAGTGGACCGGTCGGTCGCGGGGATGGGTACGACCCTCACCGCCGCGCTCGTCGAAGGCGACCGCGTGCATCTCGCGCACGTTGGAGACTCGCGGGCGTACCTCTTCCGCGGTGGCGAGCTCTCGATGCTCACCGAGGACCACACGCTCGTGCACCGGATGGTGCTGGAGGGCGAGATCACCGAGGCCGAGGCCGAGACTCACCCCCATCGGAGCATCCTGACGCGCGCGCTGGGTGTCGACGCATCGGTACAGGTCGACGAGGGCGACGTCATAGCGGTCGCCGGCGACCGCATCCTCCTATGCTCGGATGGGCTGACCGCCATGGTGCCCGACGGCCAGATCCGGGAGATCCTCTCGGCCACGCCCGACCCGCAGGAGGCGGTGGACACCCTGGTGCGCGCCGCGAACAGCGCGGGCGGGGTCGACAACATCACGGCCTTGATCCTGGACTTCGACGAGGGCGAACCGCCGGGCCGAGCGGACACCACCGATACGGGGGTGCCTCACCGGTCCGCAGTCAAGCGGCCGGTAGCCCCGCGCGAGCGCGCGCCGTTCGCTCGAGGGCGCCGGGTGGGGATCGGCGCGGGGATCGCCGTGACGATCGGCGTCCTGGCGTTCGTCGGACTCCGCCTGTACCTGGACTCCCAGTGGTTCGTAGGCGTTTCCAACGGCAGGGTCGCGGTCTTCCGCGGGATCCCGGCGGAGGTGGGCGGGATCGGCCTGCACTCGGTCGTCGTCGAGACGTCGATCCCCGCAGAGGAAGCGGAGGCGCTCCCGTTCTACCGCGAGCTCGGCGACGGGATCACCGCGCCCGACCGCGAGTCGGCAGACGCGATCGTCCAGCAGATCCGCGCCGACGTCACGAGCGCCCAGCCGGCCGGGTCGTGAGTCGCGCGGCGGCCGCGCGGGGCCGCTCGACGCTCGGCGCCCAGATCGGGTTCACGGTCCTCGCGCTGGTCCTGGCGTTGGGCGCCTACTTGCTGGCCGGTTACGGCAAGCGAGGCCAGCTCCCCGCCACCTTCGGCGCGTACGCCGCAACGTTCGTCGGCGGCTACGTCGGCGCGCTCCTCCTGCTCCGGCGGTTCGCGCCCCGCGCCGACCCGGCGCTGTTCCCCTTGGCCGGCGTGCTGGTCGGCCTCGGGTTCGCGATGATCTTCCGCCTCTCGGGTGGGCTCGCGGCCGAGCAGGCCACGTGGATCCTGGTAGGGATACTCGCTTTCGCGATCACGCTCATCGTCGTGCGCGACGTGCGGATGCTCGACGCCTACACGTACACGATCGGCCTTCTCGGCCTCATCCTCCTGCTGCTGCCGACGGTCCCGGGGATCGGGCGGACCATCAACGGGGCGCGTCTATGGGTCCAGGTCGGGCCGATGGGGTTCCAGCCAGCCGAGATCGGCAAGGTCCTCATCGTGATCTTCCTGGCCTCGTACCTGAACCAGAAGCGCGAGCTGCTTCAGGTGGCAACCTCGCGGATCGGCCCGCTCCGCCTCCCTCCGGCCAAGCACCTGGGGCCCGTGTTGCTCGCGTGGGGCGCGTCGCTCGCGATCCTGTTCGTGCAGCGCGACCTGGGCGCCTCTCTCCTGTACTTCGGGATCTTCGTCGTGATGCTGTGGGTAGCGACGGGACGGGTCGCGTACCTGGTGATCGGCTTCCTGCTGTTCGCGGCCGGCGCCTATCTTGGGTGGACGCTCTTCGACCACGTCCAGCTACGCGTGGACGTGTGGCTGAACGCGCTGGACCCGGACCGGGTGTTCGACCAGGGGTTCGGGCAGCTCGCGCAGGCGCAGTTCGCGATGGCCACCGGCGGGATCGTCGGCACCGGGCTAGGCCTGGGGTCCCCGGGCCTGATCCCGTTCGCGGCGACCGACTTCATCTTCGCGGCGATCGGCGAGGAGCTGGGGCTGCTCGGGACGACCGGCGTCCTGCTGCTGTTCGTGGTGCTCGTCGGCAAGGGGCTCCGCATCGCGGTCGAGGCCACCGACTCGTTCTCGAAGCTGCTCGCCGTTGGCCTGTCGACGATGATCGCGCTGCAGGCGTTCGTGATCGTGGGCGGGGTGACGCGGGTGATCCCGCTCACGGGCGTGACGCTCCCGTTCGTCTCCTACGGCGGCTCGAGCCTGGTGTCGAACTTCGTGCTGCTCGCGCTCCTCGTCCGCATCTCGAGTGGGCCGCTCCCGGCCCGGCGCGGAGGCTGAGATGGAGCGCCAGATCCGGCAGCTCGGCGTGGCGCTCCTGGTCCTGTTCCTGATCGCGTTCGCCCAGATCAACTACATCCAGGTGGTGGCCGCGGACCGGATCGAGAACGACCCGGCCAACGGGAAGCGCGAGCTGATCGCCGAGTACAAGGTCGAGCGCGGCAGCATCCTGGCCGCGGACGGCACCACGGTCCTGGCCTCCAGCCGTCCGAGCGCCGGCGACCTGCGGTTCCAGCGGCGCTACCCGCACGGCGAGCTCTACGCGCACGAGACCGGCTTCTACTCGTTCGTGTTCGCACGGGCCGAGCTCGAGCAGAGCTTCAACGACTTCCTAGCCGGCGACGCGGCGGAGCTCCTGCCGCAGACGCTCACCGACCTGATCCTGGGACGGCCCAAGCAGGGCGCGACGATCGTGACGACCCTGGACCCGGTGGTGCAAGAGGCGGCCGCGCAGGCGGCGCTGGCCGAGCCGGGCGACGTGGCGATCGCCGCGATCGACCCGTCGACCGGGGACGTCCTCGCGCTCTTCGCGGAGCCGAGCTACGACCCGAACCTGCTCGCCTCGCAGGACCCGAAGGTCGTGCGCGAGAGCTGGGACGAGCTGAACGCGGACCCCGACAAGCCGCTCGTCTCCCGCGCGAGCGACGAGCTGTTCCCACCCGGGTCGACCTTCAAGCTCGTGACGGCGTCCGCGGCGCTGCAGAACGGGTTCGGGCCGACCAGCACCTGGCCGAACCCGCGCGCGCTCGACCTGCCGCTCACCGATGAGACGCTCGAGAACTTCGGCGGCTCGCACTGCGCGGGCGGGGCGGCCACGATCACGCTCGCCGAAGCGCTCAAGATCTCGTGCAACGTCACGTTCGGCGAGATCGGTCTGGAGCTCGGCGCCGAGGCGCTCGCGGAGCAGGCCCGCCTGTACGGGTTCACGGCCGAGCCGGGGCAGGACCTCGTGCCGTTCGACATCCCTTGGGTCTCGGGGGTGTTCCCCGCGCCCGATACGTTCGAGCAGCGCGAGCCGGCCGTGGCGCTCTCGGCGATCGGGCAGCAGGACGTGGCGGCGAACCCGCTGCAGATGGCGCTCGTCGCCGCGGCGATCGGGAACGGAGGGGTGGAGATGCAGCCACGCCTGGTTACGGAGGCAAGGGATCCGAGCGGCCGCGTGATCGCGACGTTCGACCCAGAGATCTTCTCGACTCCACTCACCCCGGCGAACGCGGCGATCCTCACGCAGATGATGGTCGCGGTCGTCGAGAGCGGCACCGGCACCGCCGCCCAGATCCCGGGCGTCGCGGTGGCCGGGAAGACCGGGACGGCCCAGCACGGGGACGGCGCGGACCCGCACGCGTGGTTCGTCTCGTTCGCGCCGGCCGAGGCCCCCCGGGTCGCTGTCGCCGTCATCGTCCTCGACGGCGGTAGCCTTGGCAGCGAGGCGACGGGGGGTCAGGTGGCAGCCCCCATAGCGAAGGCCGTCATGGAGGCGGGCCTCGGCATCTGAGCTCGGACCAGGAGGCACGACATCGACCAGCAGGTGACCCTCGGAGGGCGGTACCGCGTGGAGCGCGAGCTCGGGCGCGGCGGCATGGCCAAGGTGTTCCTGGGTACGGATACCGTTCTCGGCCGCACGGTGGCCATCAAGATCCTGGCCCCGCAGTTCGCGGAGGACGAGGGGTTCGTCCAGCGGTTCCGCCGGGAGGCGCAAGCGGCGGCGCGGATCTCGCACCCGGCGATCGTGTCGGTCTTCGACACCGGCTCGGACGACGGCGTTCACTTCATCGTGATGGAGTTCGTGGAGGGCCGGACCCTCGCCGAGTTCCTCACCGGCGGTGGGCGCATCATGCCGGACCGCGCGATCGCGATCGCCCAGGACGTGTGTCGGGCGCTCGACGGCGCTCATGCCCAGGGAGTGATCCACCGCGACATCAAGCCCGGCAACATCATGCTCAACCCGCGCGGGGAGGTGAAGGTCACCGATTTCGGCATCGCGCGGATGACGACGACCGCCGACACGGTCGCGCAGACGGCCGCGATCCTCGGCACCGCGTCGTACCTGTCTCCGGAGCAGGCGCAGGGCCAGCCGGTGGACGGACGCTCGGACATCTACTCGCTCGGCTGCGTGCTATACGAGATGATCACAGGGCGCCCGCCGTTCCTCGGCGACTCGCCGGTCACGGTCGCGTCCAAGCAAGTGCTCGAGCAGCCGGTCGCGCCCTCGACGCTGAACGGCGACGTGAAGCAGGACCTGGATGCCGTGGTCCTTCGCGCGCTCGCGAAGAACCCGGCCAACCGCTACCGGTCCGCTGAGGAGATGCGCGCGGACCTCGAGCGCGTGGCGCGCGGCCTGCCGGTCGAGGCGACACCGCTGCTTGCTCCCGCCACGACGCAGGCTTTCGACCAGCCGGCCCAGCCGACGCAGGTCCTCCAGCCACCCGAGCCGGAGCGGCGCTCCCCCTGGATCCCGGTGGCGGTGACACTGATCCTGATCGGGATACTCGGAGCGGTCCTGTGGTTCCTCGCGGCCACGCTCCTCGGCGATGACGACCAGGCGACCTCGGTCCTGATCGAGGTCCCGCCGGTGATCGGCGAGCGTCAGAAGGCTGCCGAGGACCTCCTCGTGGAGGCAGGCCTAACCGTTGGCGGGATCACACCCGTCCCGGCAGAGGATGAAACCCAGGTCCCCGGCACCGTGATCGACCAGGATCCGGCCGCGGGGACCCAGGTCGAAGAAGGGACACCGGTGGACCTCACCGTCGTCGCCCAACCCGAGTCCGTCGTGGTCCCGCCGCTCGAGAACCTCTCCCCGGATCAGGCGACGGCCCTGCTCGGTGAGCTCGGGCTGGTCCCGGCCTTCGAGGAGGAGTCCAGCGATTCGGTCCTCGAAGGGTCGGTGATCAGGACCGAGCCGCCCTCGGGTACCGAGGTCGACCTCGGCTCCACCGTGACGGTGTTCGTATCGACGGGCAAAGGCACGGTGGAGGTGCCCGAGGTGCGATGCCGGTCGTTCAACTCCGCGCTGAATCAACTCGAGAAGGACGGCCTGCGCGGCGTGATCTCCGACGACACGGTGGCACTCAACCCGTCCTGTCCGCTCGGCCGCAAGGTCGCGGCGCAAGATCCGGCGCCGGGCACCGACGCCGAGTTCGGGGCGATCGTGACGCTGTTCGCCGGCGCCGAGGCGCCGCCGTCGCCGACCGGGGCGACCGGGCCGACGGGGACCTCGTGAGCCTCTGGTTCGTCCACGAGGACTTCACGGACGAGGAGCGCGCACGCCTCATCCCACACTTCACGAACCTCGACGGTCCCGTCTTCGCGCTCGTGAACCTTCCCGAGGTGGTCAAGGGCGCTCTGTTCGCCCGGTACTCGCGCACGACGAAGTCGATCCGCCGCCTGTTCCTGGACGAGTTCGCCGAGGAGCTCGAGGGCGGCGTGGTGCCGGGTCTCGAGGGCATCAAGGTCGAGAAGGCCGAACAGCTCTACGAGCGCGTGTTCTTCGAGTACGGCGACGACTCGGTCGCCCAGCTCGGCGGCGTGCATCTCGCCTGCGAGCAAGCGTCTCAGCTTCTCGCCAAGGCGATCGAGTGGGGGCGCCTGGCCGCGTACCTCGAGCAGTCGACGCGGTACATGCGCTACGACGACCGGCCGGGCGGGCGGTGGCGCCTGACGATCCCACCCGAGATCGAGCGCTCACCCGCGGAGGACGCCTACCTCGCGTTCGCGGATCGGACGTTCGAGACCTACGGGCGGCTGTTCCAGCCGCTGTACGAGCGGTTCGCCTCCATGTTCCCGAAGGACCCCGCCGACTCGGACTTCCTGTACCGCTCGACGATCACCGCGAAGACGTGCGACGCGCTCAGGGTGCTGCTGCCGGCGGGAACGCGCTCGAACCTCGGCGTGTACGCCACCGGCCAGTCCTACGAGCAGATGCTGCTGCGGATGCGTGCCCACCCGCTCGACGAGGTGCGCGAGTACGCCGACCTCATGCTCGTCGAGCTCCGCAAGGTGATCCCGGCGTTCCTCAAGCGGGTGGATCTCCCCGACCGCGGCGTCGCATGGTCCAGGTACCTGGCCGACACCCGCGAGACCACCGCCGAGATCGCCGCGAAGTACACGGAGGGCATCGAGGCCGGCGCGCGCGACATCGTCACGCTCACCGACTTCGACCCGCTCGGCGAGGAGAAGGTGATCGCCGCCGCGCTGTACGCGAACGCGGACCTGCCGGACGATCGCCTGCAGTCGCTCGCGCACACGATGAGCCCCGATGAGCGCGAGGCGGTCATGCGGGCCTACGTAGGCGACCGCGAGAACCGGCGCCACAAGCCGGGCCGAGCGTTCGAGCGGACGGGATACCGGTTCGACGTGCTGTGCGACTACGGCGCCTTCCGGGACCTCCAGCGGCACCGCCCGCTCACGCTCGAGTGGCAGACGCTCTCGCCCGCACACGGATACGAGACTCCCGATGTGATCGCCGACGCCCGGATGACCGAGGATTGGGGCCGCGTGATGGCGGACTCCGCCGCGACGTGGAAGGTGCTCGAGGAACACGCGGGCCGGGACGTGGCGCAGTGCGCCGTATCCATGGCGTACAAGATCCGCTTCGTGATGCAGATGACCGCACGCGAGGCGATGCACCTGATCGAGCTCCGCTCCTCGCCCCAGGGCCACCCCACGTACCGGCGGGTCGCGCAGGCGATGCACGATCTGATCGACAAGACCGCGGGGCACCGGGCGATCGCGGCGACGATGCGCTACGTCGACTTCAGCGATGTGGACCTCGAGCGCCTGGAGGCGGAGCGGCGCGCGGAGGCCAAACGCAAGGCCGCCCAGGGTGGGTGATCAGCACCGTCCGGTCGCGCGCCGGTCGCCAGCAGCAGGAGTGGGTCGCGATCCGTCCCGAGCTCGTCTGCGAGGTCTCCTACGACCGGATGTAGGGCCCAAGGTTGCGTCACGGCAGTACGTTCGCCCGCGGCGGCCGGACCGCCGTCCCGGGACCTGCACGTTCGAGCAGGTCGCCGCGCCGAAGCGCGCTTAACGCTCCTCGTCCCAGGTCAAGCCGGCCCACGGGTCGTAGTCGACCTCGAGCGGCTCCTGCGCGGGTCGGAGCTCCACGGGCACGTGCTGGAGGTTCACACGGATGCGGGTCCAAGTGCGGTGGCGACCGCGCATCGAGTCGACCAGCACGTCGTGCGGCTCCAGGTGCGGGACGACGGCGGGGTGGCGCGCCTTCCAGCGCTCGAGGCCCTCGCGCGCCTCGTCCTCGATCTCGGCTCGTGCGATCTCGACGAGCGGCTTCGTGCTCTTGCGACGGCCGGTCGGCTTCGCGACCGGCTCCTTCTTACGTTTCGAGGGCTGGACGCGCCGGGGCTCGCCCTCAGCCTTGGGGAAGTGCGGGGGCCAGGGAGCGTCGCCGAGGCCCTCGCCCTCGTCGCGCTCGGCGAGCTCGAGCAGCGGCTCGAGCCCGAACGCCACCTCGTCGATGGCCGCGCCGGGATCACCGCGCTCGCGGAGTCGCACCGGCACGGTCGCGATCGTGAAGTCCGCGGGCTCGACGTCGGCGACCTCCTCCCACTCGAGCGGTGTCGAGACGCGCGCGTCGGACACAGGTCGGATCGAGTACGCGCTCGCGACCGTCCGGTCCCGAGCGTTCTGGTTGTAGTCGACGAACACGCCGTGGCGCTCCTCCTTCCACCAGGCGCTCGTCGCCTTGTCGGGGATCCGCCGCTCGATCTCTCGCGCGAGGGCGAGGCCGGCGCGGCGGACCTCGGGGAACGTCCACCGCGGCTCGATCCGCACGTTCACGTGGATGCCGCGCTTGCCGCTCGTCTTAGGGAACCCGCGCATCCCCTGGTCCTCGAGCACCTCGCGCGCGACGAGGGCCACCTCGCGCACATCGCCGAACGGCACGCCAGGGATCGGGTCGAGGTCGATCCGTAGCTCGTCGGGATGATCGACATCGCTGCCGCGCACCGGCCACGGGTTTATGTCCACGCACCCGAGCGTGGCGTGCCACGCGAGATGCGCCTCGTCGGTCATCACCGGCATTGTCGCCGTTCGGCCGCTCGGGAACGTGATGAGCGCCGTCCGCACCCACTCGGGCGCTCCCTTCGGCAGGCGCTTCTGGTAGAAGTCCTCGGCCTCGACCCCGTCGGGGAACCGGTGCAGGATCGACGGCCGGTCCCGGCAGCCGTACAGGGCCGCCGGACCCACCTCTACGAAGAACCGCACCACGTCGAGCTTGGTCACCCCGAGCGCGGGGAACAGAACCTTGTCGGGGTTCGTGACGCGGATCTCACGCCCCCCGACCTCCAAGACCTCGGCCTTCGTCGGGCTCACGGCGCCAGCTTCTCGCATCCCGAGCGCCGACGCCGCGACCGACGCCGCGGTTGAACTACGCGGCTATCGCCAGGACCTGCGTGACGGTGTCGGGAGCGGCCACCGGGACGGCAGCGACCTCGTGGCCGTTCGTCGCGTCGAGCACGACCAGCCCGTCGCCGGTCGCCGCGTACAGCCGCGCGCCGTCGCCCGACAGCCCCAGGCTCGAGATGCGCCCGTCCACGCTCCAGCCATCGAGGGCCTCGAACGTCCCGGCGTCCACTGCCGTCACGGTCGACCCCTCGGGCCCGGCCGTGGCGATGAACAACGTCCGGCCGTCCGCACTCATCTGCGCGGTGGTGCGCCCGATCGCACCGCTCAGACCCAGGTCCGCCGCGACGGTGCGCACGAGCAGGGTGTCGGTGTTAAGCACGGCGATCTCCCCGCGGCCGGCGTCCACCACGTACAGGTACCTGCCGTCGGGCGACGGCGCCATCGCCTGCTCGGCAGAGGGGCGGTCCCACATCGACTTGGGCAGGCCGACGCAGTGCGCCCAGCCGTCCTGCAGGCTCAGCACGTGCACGAACGAGACGATCGCTGCGCCGGAGCCGGGCGTGTCGTGCGGGACGTAGCCGGGATGGGCGCTCGAGTACAGCGTGTAGAGGTGGGTCGCTGTCGGCGAGAGCACCTGCTGGAGCCGGATGCCGGGCATGCGCTCGGCCGGGCCCTTGAACGGGCCGAACACCGGGCGCACGCGCCCGGTATCCAGGTCGAGCATGGTCACGCGGTAGGCCTGCGGGGTCTCTGCCGGCAGGTGCTGGATCAGGAAGAGCGCGTCGTCGGCGGCGGCGAACGCCTCGGGCTCGAAGTTGCCCACGAGGTCGAACGTCCGCGGTTCGGTAGAGCCGGTCGGGTCGGCGACGACGATCGTCGTGGTCGCTCGCGGGAGCGGCACGAAGGGATCCCAGCCCTTCGGGAGGGGGTCCATGAGCGCGACGGCGCGGCCGCTCTCGGACACGACCCGCGCGTCGAGCTCGCCGGGCACCTCGGTCGCGCCGACGATCTCGCCCGAGGCGACATCCCGCGTGTGCAGGAGCGTCGAGCCCTCCGAGTCCTCGGTGGACAGCACCCACTCCCCGCCGAGGCTCGCGACCGCGCCCGGCTCCTCGAACGTGACCGACCCGGCGGGGATCTCCACGACCAACGGGCCGGACCCCGTGCCGAGGAGCAACGTCTCCGACGGGACGGTTGGCTCCTCCGGGGCCTGGCCCACGGCGCCGGGTGCCGACGATCCTGTGCAGGCCGTGCCCACGAGCGCGAGCACGGACACGGTCACGAGCAGCTTCACACGCATCCTCCGCCCTCCTGTTCCAGACTGGGACGGCCGCCTTCCGCGCCCTCGCCACATCTACCGCCCGAGGACGGAGATGGTTCCCGCTCCAGCCGAGATCTCTCGGAACCTTCGGGACCCGGCCCCGGTCTCCGTGGACAGACCGTCGAGACTTCTCGCGGAGGGGAGGCGGCATGCGTTCGTTCCGAGCGATCGTCGTGCTGGTGTTCGGCGTGGTGCTCGCGATCCCGCTGGAGGCCGGTGCGGACGGCGGCGCCATCATCCAGTTCGACGAAACGCACTACCAGCCGGGCGACGCCGTGACCGGCGGGGGCTGGATCTACGTCCCGGAGAACAAGCAGTTCCTCCTCGACCGCGGTCCCTTCTATGCCCTCCTCGTGCCGGGCGGGCCGGCCATCCAGGAGGGCCGTCCGCTACCCGAGGGCGTGATCCGCCTCGCCCAGGTGGGGTTCGAGCCCTACCGCAAGACCGAGTTCGAGCTACACGTCTCGTTCACGATGCCGGACGTGGAGGGCGCCTACTACACCGTCGCGATCTGCAACGACCCGTGCACGATCTCTGGCTTCCGCGAGCCGTTGAACGGCCCGATCTCGGTCGTCCACACCGAGCGTGAGGCCAAGCTCCTCAACGAGAACTCCCGACTGCAGTTCGCCGCGTACAACCTCCGTCGGAAGCTCCAGAAGGCAGAGAGGTCCGCCATCGAGCTCGAGGACACGCTCGATGTGAGCCGTGACCAGGCCCTCGCCCTGTCGGCCCAGATCGGGAGGCTAGAGCTAGAGCTCCAGCTCGAGGCCGCGAACGGCCAGCTCGCGCTCGAACCCGCCACGGCTATCGACGACCGCCCGCTGGTGGAAGCATGGGCGCTGTTCGGGCTCGGGATCGCGCTGATCGTGGCACTGCTGACCCTCGCGCTCGCGCTCGTGCTCTCGCGTCGCACAGCACCGAGGGTGGTCGTGCCCGACACGATCGCCGAGCTTGACGAGCTCGCGCGGCAAGGGGAGCCGGAGCCGGCGGCGCGGAGAAGCGTCCCGATGTAGGTCCGTGAAGGCTGACCTCGGTCGACGTTGATGGTCTCTCTCCTGTGACCTCTCGTCCAGCCGATCCACGCGGGAAGCTGGCGGCGGGCGCTGGGCAAGAAGATCCTCCAGGGTCTACCCGGCGATCACCTCCAATCGCAGCGCCAGCAGGTTGCGGGCACCGGGGATCGACCAGCGCATGCCTCGGCGCTTGAACCGTCGGTTCACGGTGAGCTCGATGTGCTTCTCGGCAGGACCCGAGCCGTGGTGCCACCGTCCCGGGCCCATCCGGCGGTAGGTCTCGAGGGATCCTCCGTTGGTGGCGAGGTAGCCAGCGAGCTGACGGGCCTCTTCCCGATCGCCCCGGTAGCGCCCTCGGATGAGATCTCGAGCGAGGGCCTCGGGGTTGGCGAAGACGCGGTCGAGCATGCGGCGGAACCGGCGCTCGTCCCCTCCGCAGTACGCGCGCACCTTCGCCGCGAGGTGCCAGTGATCGCATTGGTAGCGAGCCGTGGGGAGCCAGTCGGAGGCGAGCCCCTTGATCCATGGCTCCCCGTCGGCGAGCAACATGAGCCGAGGGATCCGGTGGGCGCCGTAGGTCCGCTCGAGCTCGTGGGCCAGAGCGCGGCCGAAATCATCGACCTCGGCGATCTCTGCGAACAGGTGCCGACGCAGCAGACGTCGCCGGCTCCTGGGCCCGGACGTGCCTGTGTAGGCCACGGCGAGCTTCACCCCGACGCGCCCTCCCCCCACCACGCGGATCCCGGTCGCATCGACCGCCACCGTGAGCGCATCAGGGATCGTCTCGGTGGGGCGAGGCGGCGCCTCGCCGTCCTCGAACATGGCCCCGATCCCTTCGGCCCTTTCACGCAGCATCGCATCGCCGTCGGCCTGGACCCAGCGCCAGATCGCCCGATGATCCACCTGCTCTGCGATCTCTGCCGAGAGCAGAATGGCCGCCTCACGGTAGGGGTGGGCCGCCGCGAGCTGGGTCCCGCGGCGTCTGACGGCCGGCGTCGCCTCGTGGTGGGCAGGCAGCTCCAGGCGCTCGTCCAAGGGGAAGTGATAGGTGCCGTCGGGCAGCCTGGCTCTGCCGCGGCGGATGGTGATCCCACCCCGCCTTCGTCAGCACGACCCGTCGACGCGTGCCGACCCGGCGTCGGCGATGCCTCGAGGCCTCGATGCGTTCGCACGTCTCCTCGATCGCCCGGCGGGCCGCTCGTCGGCCCGCCTCGAGGGCCGAGGACTCGATCTCCTCGATCCGGGTTGAGGTCACGTCCACGGTGACGGACACTGTGATCAGCACTGGGCTCACCTCCGTGCTTCGAGCACTCTTTGACCAGAGGTGAGCCTAGTGCTCTTGTTCGAGCGGTCCGGAACCGTCGTCGGGACGCAACCACCGCCGTTCGGCGGGTTGACCTTGGGCCGGAACGGGGGTAACCTCGCGCCGGTTTTGAACCGGGACCCCGCCCGGGGGTTGACGCTGCGCGCCTGCGCACCTAGACTGCTTGTTTGCCGTGCCGCGTTCCGCATGCCCAGTTTCCATGCGCTCCGACCCTAGGGGGGATAGTTCTTGCCTGACGCCCTCGTGCCAGTCC
>DATEDE010000042.1:0-4166 GCA_035286545.1 Actinomycetota bacterium
CGAACCTCCGGTGGGCCGTCGCCGACCAGCTGCAGGAACGATCAGGAGTGGCGTTCAACCCCGAGACCCAGGTCGTCATCACCTGCGGCGAAGGCGACGCCATGGTCGACGTCTTGTTCGTGGCGACCGATCCGGGCGACGAGGTGATCCTGACCGATCCGACCTACGCGGGGATGATCGATCGCGTCGCATCGTCGGCGCGGTCCCCCGCCTGGTCCCCCTCCAGCCCGAAGATGGCGAATGGCGGCTGGATGCGGACGCTCTTGGGGCGATCGTCACCGACCGCTCTCGGGCGATCTTCGTCGCGAACCCGGGGATGCCGACCGGGAACCTTCTGAACGACGACGAGTGGGACGCGATCGCCTCCCTCTGCCGGGAACGAGACCTGTGGCTCGTGTACCTCGCCTGGATGGAGCGGATCCTGTTCGACGGACGGCCCTACCGGCACCCGGCTTCCCTGCCGGACATGGCTCATCGGGTCATCCACGTGGGCTGCGTGAGCATCTCAAGGAACACGTCGCCCACGCCGAGCTGACGCGCCAGGTGTGGGACCGCGGCATGCGAGGCACCGACCAGGGGGACCGCACGAAACGAGCGGCCGCCCTCAGCTACGACCTCTCGATCGCCAGGAGCTCGTAGCTCACCGGTCCGTCGGGCGTTTTCGTCTCGACCGTCTCGCCGGTGCGGCTCCTCAACAGAGCGGACCCGAGCGGCGACTCCACCGAGATCCAGGACGCATCCAGGCGCGCCTCGAGCTCCCCTACCAAGGTGAAACGTTCGCGCTCGGCCGAACCGACTCGGCGCACGGTCACCGTGTCGCCAAGCTCGACCACCGTCGGGTCGTGAGGCTCCTCCTCGAGGGACGTTGCCGTGGCCAGCGCCCGACGCACGGTGGCCACCTCGCGGATCGTTGCCCTCAGCGCCGCAGCGACCAACGGGTCGCCCGAATCCGCGAGCTCGCGCTCGAGTCGAGGGACCCGCTCCTCCTCGAGATTGCGCAGCCGCTCCTCCAGCGAGCGGCGTGCGGTCTTGAACAGCTTCGGGGTGTCCATCGTCTTCCTCCTGGAGCCGAGACCCGGCGCTCGTTCCCCTCTCCCGCGGACTCTAGCCGGCGGGGCTCTCCGGTTCCTCGCCGTCGCCCTCCCGTGGGCCGGCCGGTACCGCCGCGGCGGCCGCGAAGCGGAGCAGCTCGATCGGGATCGGGAAGATCAACGTCGAGTTCTTCTCCGCCGCCACCTCCGTCATGGTCGAGAGCATCCGCAGCTGCATCGCGCCGGGGCGTCGCTCGAGCACCTCCCCGGCCAGGCTCAGCGTCTCGGCCGCCTCGAGCTCACCCTTCGCGTGGATCACCTTGGCTCGCCGCTCGCGCTCGGCCTCGGCCTGACGGGC
The DNA here is from genome assembly GCA_035286545.1 of Actinomycetota bacterium. Classification (GTDB taxonomy): domain Bacteria; phylum Actinomycetota; class UBA4738; order UBA4738; family HRBIN12; genus DASSJM01. The sequence goes on from DATEDE010000042.1 coordinate 1,390, forward strand.
CATCGCCCGGCGCATGCTCTCGGGGAGCTCGACGTCCTTCACTTCGACGAGCGTGACCTTGACCCCCCAGGGGTTCGTTAGGTCGTCGATGATCTTCTGCAGCCGCTGGTTGATCTCGTCGCGGTTGACCAGCAGGTCGTCGAGGTCGACCTGGCCCAGGATGCTCCGCAGCGTGGTCTGGGCGATCTGCGACGTTCCCAGGATGTACTTCTGGATCACCACCGTGGCCTTGACCGGGTCCACCACGTTGAAGTAGGTGACCGCGTTCACCCGGACCGTCACGTTGTCCCGCGTTATGATGTCCTGCGGCGGGATGTCCATCGTCACCGTCTGCAGGTTCACGCGCACCATCCGGTCGACGACCGGGATGATGACGAACAGTCCCGGTCCCTTCGCTCCGATCACACGCCCCAGCCGGAAGATGACGCCCCGCTCGTACTCGGGAACGATCTTCACAGCCGAGACGAGGAGCAGAAGGAGCAGCGCGACGGCCGCCAAGATCCCGTACAGGAGTGTTTCGCTCATGGCTTTCCCCTTTCGGCGCCTTGCGCGGTTGCATCGTCCTTCTGAGGCTCCGGTTGCGGCGCGTCCTGCAGCTCCGGTTGCGGCTGGGGCTCCGGCTCGGGCTCGACGACGAGCTTGAGGCCGTCCATCTCCACGACGCGAACCCGCTGCCCCGGCTGGAGCGTCCCGCGAGCCGCGCGCGCGGTCCACCATGAGCCCTGGAGCAACACGAGGGCCTCGTCTCCCTCGACCGACCGAATCGTGCCCCGGCTCCCGACGATCGCCTCCACACCGGTCGACCCAGCGAGACGGCGGGATCGCCACGCGACCCGACCGAGCGCCACGGCTCCCCCGCCGGCAACCACGGCCGTCGGCAGGAGCACGACGGGATCGACGCCGATCGGTCCGCGGAACAGGAACAGACCCGCGAGCACGAGCGCGACCGTCCCGCCGGCAGCGAACACGCCGAGCCCCGGGACGAACAGCTCCGCGATGAACAGGCCCGCCGCCAGCACGAGCAGGATCACACCGGCCGCGTTCACCGGGAAGACCGAGAGCGCCGTGAAGGCGAGCACGAGCAGGATCACGCCGACGATCGCCCCGCCGCCGAACCCCGGGTTCGCGAGCTCGTACAGGATCGCCAGGGTGCCGATCGAGATGAACAGGAACGCGAGATTCGGGTCCGAGAGCCACTGCAGCACGCTGCGGGCGAACCCGAGGTCGACCTCCACGAGCTCGGCTCCGGCGGTCCTGAGCGTCACGTCCCGGCCGGGACCGAGCTCGACGACGCGCCCGTCGAGGACCTCCAGCAGCTGGGCGCGGTCGCGGGCGAGCAGGTCTACGACGCCGAGCTCGAGCGCCTCGTTCGCGGCGACCGAGCGGCCCTCTCGCACCGCGTCGATCGCGAACTCCACGTTGCGGCCGCGCTGTTCGGCGATCGATTCGGCGTACGAGGCGGCGTCGTTGATCACCTTCTCCGCCAGGTCGCCGCCCTCGAGGTCGATCGGCGTCGCGGCGCCGATCGAGGTGCCGGGCGCCATCGCGGCGACGTGGGAGGCGAACGTGATGATCGCGCCGGCCGAGGCGGCGCGCGCACCCTGTGGTGACACGTACACGATCACCGGCACGCGCGAGTTCAGGAACGATTGGACGATGTCACGCATCGACGTGTCGAGCCCGCCCGGCGTGTCGAGCTCGACCAGGAGCGCTTGGTGCCCTTCGCGCTCGGCGAGGTCGAAGGCGTCGCGGAGGTGGTCGGCGATCACCGGCGTGATGACGCCGTCGACCTCGACGACGACGATGCTGCGGACGCCCTGCGCGTGCGCGGTCGAATCAGCGGCGAGGAGCAGGCCTGCGATCAGCACCAGCCAGGCCGCGATGCGCGCGGAGCGGGCACCCGACGCGCGGGCGTCGTTCGCCCGCATCGGCAGACGGGTCATCGCCCAACGTCGCCTCCTCTCGGCTCGGCCGCTCGCCCCCCTACGATACGCTGTGGGGTGTTTTGCGGCCGTCCGAGACCGTCGGCGGGCAGGTTCAGGCCTTGGTGAGCAAAGCGATCGGTGAGCAAAGCGATCGACGCGGTGAAGCCGTGGAGGAAGTTCTTCCCGCCGACCGGACCGATCTCGCCCGCGCAGTTGAATCCCGCGAGCGGAACGCCTCCGAGATTCTCCGAGACGAGCGACGCGTCGTGATCCGGCACCGAGAACAAGCGTGATCCTGAAGGGTGCAGAAACCCCCGATTCGGCTCTTGACCTGCGGAAATCAGAGTTTGCGCACCCTTCAGGAGTGCCGAAAGCTCGGGATGAGCGTGGCCGCGACCACGGTGAAGAAGGTCCTTCGGGCCGCGGGGCTCGAGCCCGCACCCCGCCGGGACGGCCCGAGCTGGAGCCAGTTCCTGCGGGCTCAGGCAGATGGGATCTTGGCATGCGACTTCTTCAGCATCGAGACCGTGTTCTTGCGCACGCTCTACGTGCTCTTCTTCATCGAGGTCGGGAGCAGGCGCCTCCACGTCACCACCTCGACTCGCAACCCCGACGGGGACTTCTGCGCCCAACAGGCTCGAAACCTCGCGATGGCGGGGGCGACCGACGGCTTCCGTTTCCTGATCCGCGACCGCGACGCCAAGTACACGACCGGTTGACCTTCCCTTCGGAACGGAGGTCCACCTCGACTACGCCTCGCCCGCGTACAACGCGGTCACCTGCATGCGTCTGGACGCGACAGCGGAGATCGAGGTCGTGTTCCTCCGGGCCGTGACGTGCGAGTCCACGATC
>DATEDE010000043.1:0-7952 GCA_035286545.1 Actinomycetota bacterium
CCTCGTCGTAGCGGAAGGGCTCTCCGCGGGGCCACTCGCCCTCGCCATCCCCCCGCCAGTGGCCGAGCAGGAACGCGAGCGGTTGCGCGTCCGGATGCAGCGCGGGCTCCATCGCTCGAACGCTACCACGGGCCCTCGGCGCGACCCGGCCGGCTCGACCGGCCCGGTGGAGGTCCTGTCGCCGGAGTCAGTTGGTAGCGTGACGGACCATGCCCACGATCACGCGGTTCAACGTGACGCCGGTGAAGTCCACGCGCCTGCACCATCCCGAGGCGATCCGGTTCGAGACGCACGGGGTGTCCGGCGACCGCGACTTCTTCCCCATCACCGAGGACGGTCGCCTGTTCGCGGGGTCCAAGTTCGGCCCGCTCGTGCGGATCGAGGCGGACCACGATGAGGTCCGCGACACCTTGCGCCTCCGCTTTCCCGACGGCATAGATGTCGAGGGTCCCGGGGCGGGTGCCGGCGATGCGATCGACGTGAACTTCTACGGCCGCAACGTGCCGGCTCACGTGGTCGAGGGCCCGTGGACCGAGCCGCTGTCACGCTACGCGGGACACGACCTGCGACTGGCGCGCGTGGACCGGCCCGGCGACGGCAACGACGTCCGGCCGATCACCCTCGTCTCGCTCGCCTCGGTCGACGAGCTCGCGCGTCGGGGCGGGAGCGAGACCGCCCTTGACCCGCGACGCTTCCGGATGACGTTCGAGATGGATGGGATCGGCGCCCACGAGGAGGACACGTGGGACGGCCGCAGGATCCGTGTGGGCCACGCGGTGCTCCTCGTCGAGTCCCAGGTACCCCGCTGCGTGGTCACCACCCAGGACCCCAACACTGGACTGCGCGACTTCCCCACCCTGAAGGTGATCAAGAGCTACCGGGGGGTCACCGGGGGCAACCAGCAGCCTTTCGGCATGTACGCCTCGGTCCTGGAACCCGGGCAGGCACGGTTGGGCGACCCCGTCGAGCTCCTGACCTAGCCCGGCTCACCCGGAGGGTTCGAGGCGCCGATACTGGTTGCATGGCCCCGCACACACACAGGAAACCCGTCCGCCGCATCCGGCCCGATCCGCCGCGCCGCCCCACTGCACCCGCCGCCCGGAGGAGCCCCTTCCTGGCGTCACGTCGCGGGCGCGTCCCCTGGTGGGCGATCGCGCTCGTCGCGCTCGGGTGTTTGGGGACGCTGTATCTGGTGCTCACCTCGGGCGGCGGTGAGGCTTCCCGGCCCGTCACGGAGGACGAGCCGGCGATCGGTTCGAGGACCGGCGGCGATGGACCGGCCGGGATCGAGTCGTCCCCATCCCTTGCGTCCAGCTTCCCGCGGCCCGCGACCGGGGAGCGCCTGCAGCTGCGCGTGCTCTCGCTCGGCGACGATCCGAGCAGGTGCGAGGCGGTGAGCCTGCGGGTAGGCGGCGAGGTCCGCACCGCGTACCACCATGCTTGCGCGGGACGCGACGACGAGCTCGCGTTCTTCCTCGTTCGGCTCACGGGTCTAGCGACGGACCCGGTCACGGTCGACCTCACCCGGTTCGAGCTCGTGACCCATGGCGGCCGAAGGCTCGCCCCGCTGGACCTGAAGGACGTTACCCGACGATTCCCCGTCGAGATCGCCCTCGGCCCCGACGTGAGCCGTAAAGGGTGGGTCGTGTTCGCGGTCCCCGGGGTCCCGGCGAGCCTCCGGTACGCGGACGCCGACCGGGTCCTCGTGGTCCGATTCCCGGGGACCTGGCTCTGAGGTCCTAGACTCCCCGGGTGTCCACGCGGCAGGCGCTCCTCGGCCCAGTGCTGGGGCTCGCGCTGGCCCTCACCCTCGTCCCGGGCCGGGCCTTCGCGACCCCCGAGCGGCAGGTGATCCTAGTGGTCACAGCCGAGCGTTCGTACGACCAGGCGCTGGGAGACCCCCTGCTCATGCAGCTCGCGCGCGCGGGCGGGCTCGGGCTCGTGACCACGAGCGGGGGCGCCGACGACGCGCCCAGGACCGCGGTGAACCTCGGAGCGGGCCGGTCGTCGCTGGATTCCCCGAGCGGCGCGGTCCCCTTCCAGGAACGCGACGGCGGACTCACGGTGGACGCCGCCCCATATCGAGCGGCAGCAGGCGATGCGGTCCCCGGCTTCCTGGGCTCCTCGCTGGCGCAGGCCGGGCTGGGTGTCGCCTACATCGACACTGGCTCCGGGGCGGGCGAGGTCGCGATGTTGACCGCGATGGATCGCGACGGACTAATCCCGTCGGTCTACCTCGACGGATCCTCGGCGAGCGATGTACTGCCCGACGAGGCGTCGGACATCCTGCGGAACTCCGATCTCGTCGTCGTTCCGAACCCGGAGCTCCTTTCCGTCGCTCTGGAGGACACCGAGGCCGGCGAGGTGCTGGTCGTCGTCGTGGGGGCGGGCGCGTCCGAGGACATGCGGGACCGTGGAGACGCGGTCGCTCCGATCGTCGTCGCGCGGGGCGCGCCCGACGAGCTGCTCGGCGGTGGAGGCGATCCCACGGGCCTCACGTCCTCGACGACGCGTCTCGACGGGGTCGTGTCCGACGTCGACGTCGCGCCGACGATCCTGGACTTCCTCGGCGTACCGATCCCGCGCGAGATGGTCGGCGAGCCGATCCGCTCGTCGGACGCACCTCCGTCGGACCTGCACGAGCGCTACCTGGAGTTCCGCGACGTGGTCGGTCCGGTGGGAGCGGCCATCCTCGCCCTCGCGCTCGCCTCGTTGTTCGCCGGCCTGGCCGCGGTCTTCCTGTTCCGCCATCCGGCCCCGTGGCTCGCCGGCGCGATCGCGCTCGCGGTGCTCGCGTCCCTCGCGCTGTTCGTGGCCACGACCCCCGCAAGCATCCTGCCGACCCTCTCGTACGCGATCGTGACCGGCTGCCTCGTCGTCGTCGCGGCGTTGGTCCTCACGGTCGCCCTGTTCCGGGGGCGGCGCGATCCGAGGGCCGCCGTCGCGACCGCAGCCGTGTCCGGGCTCGTCCTCGTGGTCCTCGACGGCGTGTTCGGGTGGCCGAGCCAACTCACGCCGCTGCTCGGCGGCGCCGCGCTCGAGGGAGAGCGGTTCTTCGGCCTGGGCAACGCGCATGCGGGCATCGTGCTCGCCGGCGCGGTCCTGGGCGCTGCGAGGCTACCCACGCGGGCCGGGGTAGCGCTGATGACCGCCGCGGCGGCGTTCGCGGGCCTGCCGTTCCTGGGCGCGGACCTCGGAGGCAGTCTCACCCTGGCCATGGCCGCGGCGTTGTGGTTCGGACTTCAGCGCTGGCGGAACCTCGGCTGGCGCACGTGGGCTGTGGTGGTGGCGGTGACCCTGGGCACTCTGGTCCTGGTCGCGATCGCCGATCGCGTCCTCCCCGGGGGCCGGACGCAGCTGTCCCAGGTCGCCGAGGGCGAAGGGGGCCTCGGCGTGTTCATCGACCGGCTGGTCGCCAACTTCCGCGCGACCTCCGCCAACGCCTCAGCCTGGCTCGCCGTGCTGGGGCTGCCGGTCTGGGCGATGGTCGCCATCCGACGTCCGGGGCGCCTGCGTCCCACACTCGAGCCCGATCCGCGCTGGCGCGACGCAGTCGTGGTGCTCGCGCTCGCCGGGATCGCGGGCTACCTCCTGAACGACACGTACGGGCTGGCCGGGTCGTCCTTCGCGTTCGTCTCGGCGGCGATGCTGTACCCCACCCTCTTTTCGCTCCGCGCCGGCGGCCGGGCTAGCGCCTCGATGGTGGAGCGGGCAGGCCTCCAACCTCCGACAGACCGATCGTGAGTGCGGAGCCGGTCCGGGCGAAGTGGGGGCCCGCCAAGGGCAGACTTCGAGCCGCCTCGCCTAGTTGACCGCCCACGCCCGAGCGGTCAAGCTGCAACCCCCTTCACCAAGGAGGAGCCGATCGTAGCCATCGGTGTGGCTCTCCTCGCGCTCGGAGTCCTGAGCGCGTTCGTGCTCGTCGATCTCGTCCGCGACAGCACCTTGGCGGGTAGCGTCGACATGTCCGTCCTCGGGGTGTCGTTCGGGATCCGTACCGCCGAGGAGATCATGATGGTCGCCGTCGGTCTCGCGGTGGTCATGACGGCACTCCTCTTCGTGGGTTCCATTGCGCTCTTGGCCGGGCGGCGACGTCGAGGGTCGAAGCAGCTGGAAGGCATACGCGTGCGTATCTCGCGCCTCCAGACCACCGAACGGTTGCTCGAGCACCGGGTAGAGCTGCTGCTCGCGCGGGTGCGGGAACTCGAGGAGCGCAAGGCGGCGCTCGGCGGCGGGCTCGAGGCTGAACACACTGCGCCGGCCCAGGTCGAGGACGTCGTCGTGCTCCCAGACCTTCCCCTCCCTCCGCGCGAGCCTAGCTCGCCCGAGCGAGCGGGTCGCTCCCGGCTCGACGAGGGCGGACGTTTGCGGTAGCGAGCCGCTTTGACCCCTCCGAAGCGGCCCCGCTATCCTGTGCGTGTTTCCCGTCCCCCGGGGGGGTTCGCGTGAGGTTCTGTCGTCCGTGGATCGTCGAGCCTCTCGTCCTCGTCCTGATCGCGCTCTCCGTCGTGGCATGCGCATCGCCGGACGCCGATCGCGGGGAGCGCCCACGCGCCCTCCCAAGCGTGACGCTTCGAGGGACAGGAGGCGATCCCGTCATCGCGGCCGCCGGAGATATAGCCCAGCAGGGTGATCCGTCCGAGGCCAACCTGCAGACGGCCGACCTGATCCTCGCCCTCGCCCCCACCGCGGTGCTCACGCTCGGCGACAACCAGTACGAAGACGGCGAGCTTGCCGCGTTCAGGGATTCCTACGATCTCACCTGGGGGCAGTTCAAGGACATCACGCACCCTGTCCCCGGGAACCACGACTACCACGTCGAGGGCGCGCAGGGGTACTTCGACTACTTCGGCGACTCCGCGAACCCGCCCGAGGGCTACTACAGCTTCGACATCGGGAGCTGGCACCTTGTCGCGGTCAACTCCGGCGAAGGGGTCGTCTCGGATGAGCAGTTGGCGTGGATCCGGCGGGACCTCCGGTCGGACGACCATCTGTGCGAGCTCGCCTACTGGCATCATCCGCGATGGTCCTCGGGGGACAACCACGGCTCCGACGAGGAGATGGCGGCCGTGTGGCGCCTGATGTACCGACAGGGGGTAGATGTGGTCCTGAACGGACACGACCACCTCTACGAGCGCTTCGCGAGGCTGAACGCAGCGGGCCAGCTGGACCGGCATGGGGTCCGGGAGATCATCGCCGGCACCGGCGGCGACTCTCTCTACGGTTTCGGCGACCGGGTGACCGGGTCGCGGGTACGGATCTCGGAGTACGGTCTGCTGACGCTGGTCCTGCACGAGCAGGGCTACGGGTGGGATTTCCTGCGGGCCGAGGACGGGAGGTCGCTCGACGATGGCAGGACCGCTTGCCATTCCTGATAGACGCGGCAGCGGCGATCAGTCGGTGCTCGACGTGCAGCGCTGGCGACTCAACCGCGACATCGCTCGGGCTTCGCGATATGAGCTCGAGCCCTCGGCCCGAGTCGCGCACGGATCCACGGCATCACTTCGCGTCCGATCCGCAAGACCGCAGGTAAATCGGTGGGGCGGGGAGGCCTCGAACCTCCGACCGACGGATTATGAGTCCGCTGCTCTGACCGACTGAGCTACCGCCCCGTGGCGGCGCCATTCTCCCATGTCTCACATGCGCCCCCCTGCGGTCGCAGACTGTTCGACGCTAGGAGCTCGACCCTCGTGCCGAGGCGAGGGCGTCCTCGATCTCGGCTATGCGTTCGTCGGCGCGGATCGCGAGGTCCTGGAGGTCGGAGCGCACGGCGGCGAGCATCCCGGCGATCCGGTCCAGCGAGGCCTCCAGCTGCTCGACACGCTCGGTGAGATCGGCCTCTTCGGCGGCCGGCTCCTCCTCGTCCTTCGCGGCCTCGAGGGTCGTGTCGACCTCGGCGAGATCCGCGACCTCCAGGATCTCGACATCGGCATCCGACTCCTCGACCTCGGTTAGGTCAACGATCTCATCGGCGGCGGTGGCCGTTGCGGATGCGGCCTGCGCCTCCATCGCGGAGTGGTCGACCATCGTGCGCGAGGGCCCTGCTTGAGTCTCGGGCGGGCCCTCCTGGCGGAGCAGTCGCTGGTAATCGAGTAGCCGCTTCATGATGTCGTCGTGCGCGACGGGTGTGAGCTCGTCCTGCTCTTCGTCCGGGGTGATGACGTCGTCGGGCATCGCGGGTTCCTCCCCCGAGTGGCTGGACGGCCATACTACGGGGCCGAACGGCCGAGGTCGATCGGTCTTTCGGGCTCCCCCCGCCGGTGCTCGCCAAGACGTCAGGAGGTGCCTCGCCGCTCCGGAACCCCGCGGAACCTGAAGACCGCGGCAGCGAGCGGTCTACGATGCGGTACATGACGGATCGGGTCCGGGAGCGTTGGGCGCGCGGCGAGGCCGCGCTGAACGCCTGGCTGACGTTCGAGGGTGCCGCGTCGGCGGCTGTCGTCGCCGAGGCCGGGTTCGACGCCGTCACACTGGACCTTCAGCACGGGGCGGCCCACCTCGAGAGCGTAGGTGCGGTCGCGGCGGCGATCGAGACGGCGGGCGCGGTGCCGTTCGTCCGCCTGCGGTGGAACGACCCGGGGCTCGTCATGCGCGCGCTCGACCTCGGCGCTCGAGGCGTGATCTGTCCGATGATCGACTCGCGTGAACAGGCCGAGGCGTTCCTCCAGGTATGCCGATACCCACCCCTAGGCTCGCGCTCGTATGGTCCTATCCACGGCGCGTTCGGATCGGGGCGCGAACACACCGAGCGCGCGAACGCCGACGTCCTGACCTTCGCCCAGATCGAGACCGCGGAGGGTCTCGAAGCCGTCGCCGAGATCGCAGCCACACCGGGCCTGGACGGCCTCTACATCGGGCCGGCCGACCTCAGCCTGACGCTCGGCCTAGGCAGGTTCGCCAACCTGACCGACGCCGCGATGCTGGCGGCACTGGACGCCGTGGTGGCCGCCGCCGCGGCGGCCGGCATCGTGCCAGGGATCCACGCACCCGGCCTCGAGCGCGCCAGCGCGATGATCCGGCGCGGCTTCCGCTTCGTAGGGTCTGCGGGAGACGCCGATCTCCTATCGTCGGCCGCAGCCGACGCGCTCGCAGGGGTTCGGAACGGGGCGACCGGTAGCTGAGGAACCGCCCCGAGAGCGTCCCGAAGGGATCCTCAGCCGCTACTGGGGTTGCCGGCTGCCCGGAGCGGCCGTCTGCTCCGTTCGCAGGCGACGGAACTCGGTGATGAGGTCCTTGATCGACTGGGGCGGGATCAGCAGCACGCGCCCGTCGTCCTCTGTGCCGAGCGCGTAGTCGGCACGCTGCTCCATCTGGTCGAGATCGTCGTCGCTCCAGATGTCCATCGAGAGCCTCAACCTTCCCGAACTCGGCGATGCGCGGCCACCCTACGCCTGAGGTTCGGGTGCGCAGCCATCCGACCGCCGTAGGTTCAGTACGCCAGCCCTCATCGAGGTGGAGCGGGAGCGACCACGACGGAGATCGCGGGAATTCTGCTCGGCGTGTCGTGGACGGCGCAACGGCCGCTCAAGGTTCACGGCTTCTGCTGCCGATGCCCTTATGAAGAGGCTCCGGCGAGAGCGACATGCGTGCGCACGGGCGCCCCGTGTCGCCTGAGCAAGGAAGGACGTATGGGGACGAACCTCCGTGGGCGAACGACCAGTGCGGTCGCGGTCGTCGCGCTCGTGGCCGTCCTCGCGCTGCTGCTCAGCGGGTTCGCCTGGGGCGCGATCCCGAACGACAGCGACGGCGTGATCTTCGCCTGCTACAAGAACTCGTCGGGGACGCTGCGTGTGCTGGACAACCAGGCGACCCCACAGCAAACGTGTTCCCCGAACGAGACCCTGATCTCATGGAACCAGCAGGGGGTCGAGGGACTCCCGGGTGAGCAGGGTCTGCAGGGTGAGCAGGGTCTGCAGGGTGAGCAGGGTCTGCAGGGTGAGCAGGGTCTGCAG
>DATEDE010000044.1:0-10003 GCA_035286545.1 Actinomycetota bacterium
CAGATCGCAGCGCAGGCAGCGCTGAGCTTCCAGACACGCGGTGGGCACCGAATAGCCCTGCACGATCTCGTCGAAGGCCCCGTTCAACTGCTCCGGGGAGAGCAACGGCAACGGCTGTCGGGTGATCGCCATCACCGATTCGCCGGGCATCACGGCTTCTGCGAGAACCCGTTCTGCAGGCAGCTCACCATCTCCGCCGAGGAACGTGTCGATCGCCAGCGCGGCGCGTTGTCCCGCTCCGATGGCCTGGATGATCGTCGAGGGTCCGGTCACGACGTCGCCGCCTACGAACACCGGGCTTTCGCCGGAGCGCTGCGTCACGGGGTTGGCCCGGAACAGACGGCCATCGAGCTCGAGGCCCTCATATCCCTCGGCCAGTCCCAGGTCCGCCTGCTGCCCGATGGCAACGATGACCTGATCGGCGTCTATCGAACTCTCGCTGCCCCTCACTGGTATCGGCCGGCGGCGGCCGCGCTCGTCGGCTTCCCCTAGCTTCATCTCCACGCAGCGGACCTTCTCGACCCGGCCGTTGCCTTCGATGGAGACCGGCGCCGACAGGAAGCGCATCTTCACACCCTCCACGATCGCGTCCTCGACCTCTTCGGCCAACGCCGGCATCTCCTCGCGGCTGCGGCGGTAGAGAACGGTGACGGACTCGGCCCCGAGCCGGTGGGCCATGCGCGAAGCGTCTATGGCCGCGTTCCCGCCTCCGACCACGACGACATGGCCGTCAACCTCGGCCAACTTGCCGGAGTTGGCCTTGCGGAGGAACGCCAGCGTGTCCTCCACTCCCTCCAGATCTTCACCCGGAATCTCGAGCTCTGCGCTCTCCTGCGCCCCGATCGCCACGAACACCGAGTCGAAGCCGGCGTCGAGCAACTCCTGGATGGAGTCGACCTTACGACCCGTTTCGATCGTCACACCCGCGCGGCGGATGTACTCGACATCGCGCGCCAGCACATCACGTGGCAGACGGAAGGCAGGGATGCCGGTGATGAGCGCGCCGCCGATCGTCTCTTCCTTCTCCAGGACGGTCACCTCGCGGCCCATCAACGCCAGGAAGTAGGCGGCGGTCAAGCCGGAAGGTCCCGCGCCGATCACCGCGATCCGGCCCTTGCGCGGTCCCTGCCAGACCGGCGGCGTGCCGACCTCTTGGACCTGGTCGCTCGCGAAGCGCTTGAGGTTGCGGATCGCGACGGCCTCGTCGAGATCGGCGCGCCGGCAGAACGTCTCACAGGGGTGGTCACACGCGCGGCCGCAAACGGACGGGAACGGGTTCCGGCGACGGATCGTCTCCAGCGCCTCCGCGGGCCGGCCCTCCTTGATCAAGGATAGGTACTCCGGGACGTTCACATGCGCCGGACAGGCGGCGACACAGCTCGTCCCCACCATCTTCTTGCAGGAGTTCGCAGCGCACCGCCTCTCCACGATGTGCGCGACGTACTCGTCGCGGAAGTGGCGGAGGGTCGAGAGGACAGGGTTCGCCGCGGTCTGTCCCAGCCCGCACAACGAACCTTCCTTGACGGACTTGCCCAGCTTCTCGAGCCGGTCGATGTCTTCCAGCTCACCTTCGCCCTCGGTGATGCGCGTGAGGATGTCGAACATGTGCCGAGTGCCGATCCGGCAAGGGGCGCACTTCCCGCAGGACTCGTCCATGACGAACTCGGTGAAGAACCGGGCGATCTCCACCATGCAGTTCGAGTCGTCCATGACGACCAGGCCCCCGGAGCCCATGATCGCGCCCGCCTCCTTGACGGAGTCGTAGTCGATCGGCAGATCCAAGTACCGGGCCGGCACGCATCCACCCGAAGGTCCGCCCATCTGGGCCGCCTTGAAGTGGCGCCCGCGCGGGATGCCGCCGCCGACGTCGAACACGATCTCTCGAACGGTGGCCCCCATGGGAACTTCGACGAGGCCCGTGTTCTTCACCTTGCCGGCCAGCGCGAAGGCTTTCGTGCCCTTGCTGCCCTCGGTCCCGATGGCGCTGAACCATTCTTTCCCCCTGAGCACCACCGAGGGCACGGTGGCCAGGGTTTCGACGTTGTTGATCGTGGTCGGCTTCCCCAGGTAGCCCGATCGGGCGGGGAACGGCGGCCGCGGCCGCGGCATGCCGCGTCGCCCTTCCAGCGACGCGATCAGTGCGGTTTCCTCTCCGCAGACGAACGCGCCCGCGCCCATCCGGACCTCGATGTCGAAGTCGAAACCCGACCCGAGGACGTCTGTCCCCAGCAGCCGGTACCCCCGTGCCTGCTCGATCGCGAGCGTGATGTGCTCGACCGCGATCGGATACTCGGCTCGCACGTAGACGAAGCCCTGCGACGCGCCGATAGCGTAGGCGGCGATGATCATCCCCTCCAGGACCTGGTGAGGTACGCCCTCCAGCAGGGCCCGATCCATGAACGCGCCGGGATCGCCTTCGTCCGCGTTGCAGATGACGTACTTCTCGTTCCCGGGCGCTTGCCGACACAAGCCCCACTTGACTCCCGCCGAGAATCCGGCGCCTCCGCGGCCGCGCAATCCGGAACCGGTGACTTCGTCGATCACCTGCTCGGGGGTCATGGCGGTCAACGCTTCGGCCGCCGCCTCGTACGTGCCGCGGACGATCGCGTCTTCGATGCGCCTGGGATCCACGCGGCCGCAGTCGCGGAAGATCTCCCGCGTCTGCGCCTTGTAGAAGGGGATGTCACCGATGATCGGGATAGCCTTGCCGTCACGTGCTTCGCAGAGACGATCGACGGGAAGTCCCTTGCGCAGCGTGGTCTCGATGACATCGTCGATGTCGCCCGGCTCCATCTGCCCATAGAGGAAGTCGTGCGGCTCGATACGCACCAGCGGAGCCCGGGCGCACTGTCCGTGGCAACCGGTCTCCACCACCTCGACTTCACCGTCGAGGCCGGCAGTGGTCAGCTTCTCGCTGAACTCCTTGCTGAGAGTCTGGGCGCCCATCGCCCTGCATCCCGTCGAGCAGATCTCGACCCGGACGCCCCTGCCGGCCTGGACGCTGGCCAAGTGCTCCCTGAGGACCGCCAGTTCCTGTGGGCTCCGTGTCGGCGAGCCGTCCATCTCTCCCTCTAGCTAGGTGTAGGTCGAAAGGGCGGATGCCGCCTTCTCCGGGGTCAACAGGCCGTAGTACTGCTCGTTGACCATCATCACCGGCGCCAGGAAGCACGTACCGAGACACGCGACCGAGTCGAAGGAGAAGCGGCGGTCTTCGCCGGTTTCGCCCTCCCCAACACCGAGCAGGCCGGCGACCGCCTCTCGCACGGCCTTCGCGCCGCGCACGTGACACGCCGTCCCCCTGCAACACCGGACGGTGTGCCGGCCCCTGGGTGTGAGCGAGAACTGGGCGTAGAACGTGATCACGCCGTACATGCGACTAGTTGGGATGCCGGTGCGCTCGCTGACGTGCGCGAGGATGTCCGCTGGCAGGTACCCGTACTCATCCTGGATCTGCTGGAGGAGCGGGATCAGGTCATCAGCCCTGACCGGCTCGAATCGCTCGAGGATCCCGTCCACGGTCTGACCACTTCGAATGGACATCCTGTCAGTCTGCCCAAACGGCGTGACATCCTCAAGGGGCTGGGTCCCGCTTCGGGCGTGCCAAGGGTCCCTAACGGCGGACCCCGGCACCCGGGAAGTCACGGCGCTACCGAGGCGCTTCCATCCCCGCGATCGCTACGACTCACACAGTCAGGCCGGGCCAGGTGCCGGTTCCAGAGCGGTGCCCTCCGTGTTGACAGCTCTCCGGCCGGCTGCGGGCCCCCTGCACTATCGAACTGTTCGGAGGCCCGCATTCCGGTGTCGTGCGTGTCGCTGTGTGCGCGGGTCGGACCCGCGGTTAGGCGCCTTCAGGTTCGACAACGGCCCTGACCTGCGGTTGGTTGGTTGTCCAGTCGGGGCGGGCGGATTCGAACCGCCGGCCTCCTGCTCCCAAACCAGAAGCGATGCGGTGTGTCTACCTGCGGAAGGACTCGTTCCCGCTGCTCAGGGCCGACATCAGAAGCCACACGGGTACGGTCTGGTTCGGTCGAGTTCCGTTGCTTCTGCTACCTCGGTGCTACCTCGTGGCACGCTCGCGGACCGCGAGATGACCGCTTCCGCGTTAACAGAGAGTCGACTCCGTCCTCGAACCCTCAAGCGTCGGGGCACGCCGCGACGTGGAGGTACTGTCGGCACTCCTCATCCGACAGCGACCTGGTCACGTTCGCGCGAGCGATATCGAGCAGATCGTCGATGTCGAGCGCCCAGACCCGCGTGCCGTCGTCCGCCCATGAGGCGAGCATCGAGCCGTCGGGACTGAATACGACCTTGAAGACTTCGACCGCCGCTCGATGGCGGAACACCTGCAGCGCCGCGCCCGATCGCGCATCGAACACCCTCACCTCATCGCCGCTGCCCACGGCAAGGCGGGTGCCGTCCGGGCTGAACGCGACGGTGACGTCACGAAGCGAGTACGGAAGCCGAAGGCTGAGCTTCTCGCTCGCCACATCCCAGATCTCCAGATCCTCCGTGACGATCCGTTGTCCGCTGGCGTCGAAGGCCACCTGTTCGTCGGCTCCCGGGAGCGTTGCGATGACCTCTTCGTGCTGCCAATCCCAGATGTCGATGGGCTCGTTCGCACCGTACGTGGCGATGAGTCCGTGTGGGCCGAAGTGACCCCCATCGCCGCCCGGGAGCGAGACCACCTCGTGCCCCGAGCGATCGTAGATCGAGACGGATCCGCGGTGCCCCACCGCCAGGTACTCGCCACTCGGACTCCAGTCGACCTCTCCGACGTCTCCGTCGACGGCGAAGAGCTCGTCGCCCGTGGCGACGTCTCGCACGCTCAGCCTCGGCGAAAGAGGGGTCGACCCGTATCGGATCGCGATCGACGATCCGTCGGGGCTCAGGTCGTGCTCCACGCTGGGCCAGGCGCCGTAGATGAGTACCGAGCCAACCTGACGCTGCTCGCCGGTGTCGAGATCGAGGACGGTCACCTTGCCATCGACGACCGAGCTCGTCACGAGCTCACGTCCGGTTCGCGCGAACGTCACGTCGCCGTCGTTGGGGACATGCGCCCACTCCGCATCGCCCGTCGGTCCGACGTCCCAGATCTTGATGGCGCTGGTCTCGGAGCCCGTCATCACCTGGGTCCCGTCGCCCGAGAAGGCCACCCCGGAGATCACGCCTTCCTGCGCCGCCAGCGTCATGAGCTCCGGAGCCCCGTGATCCGTGATCCCCCACACCCTCGCCGTGCCGTCGTCGCTGCCGGTCACCAGGGCCGAAGAGTCGGGACTCCAGTCGAGCCAGTGGGCGCCGTCCGTATGACCGGTCAACACGAAGCGCAGCGTTCCCCGCGCGTCCCACACCGGAACCGCGGCCTCCCAGCCCCCGGCGGCGATGTACCGCCCGTCGGGGCTCCAGGCGATCGATGAGAACCCGTACCGCCCCGGGTTCGGGAGTTCCCGAACGTGCCCGGTCGCGATGTCGGTCACCCAGACGACCCCCGGGGGCGTCCCGCTTGCGACGGCGAGCTGCTTGCCGTCCGGACTGAGCGCGGTCGCGTTCGATTCCGGCGGCGCCGGCAACGTCAGGATCCGCTGGGTGGACAGGTCCACGACCCGTGCTCCCCCTGTATCGCCAGGTCCTCGATCCCAAACGGCAGCGGCCAGCGAACCGTCCGCGCTGATCGAAGGTCCCCACGCAGGGCTGCTCCCCGGCACGCTCGAGAGCAGGTCACCGGTTGCCTGGTCGAACACCTTGAGCGCGCCATCCCTCCCGGTCACGGCGAGCATCGAGCCGTCGGCGCTGAACGCCACCTCGGCGTTGCCCTCTTGCCGCTGGAAGCCCTGGTCGTCGACCGAGAACGTCCGCAGGATCTCTCCGGACCCTGCGCCCCTTATGTCGATGACCCCGGTGTCACGAAGGCCTTCGTTCGCGAAGTGACCCGTCGTCACGAACTCGCCCGTCGAGCTCCAGTCGAGATCCCCGCCGACGCCGGGGAACGACCGCACGATCCGGGATGCTCCGACCGCCCGATGGAGCGCATCCTCGGCCTCGGGCAGGACCGAGCCGTCGACCGATCGGGTCGTGTCCACGGCCGCCATCGCCAGCAGGATGCTTCGTTCGGCGTCGACGTCCAGGTTGGCGACCGCCGCGGCCGCAAGCTCGCGCGCCCGAGACACCCTCGCTTCTTCCTCCGCCCGTCCGCGCTGCTTCACCGCGACCACCGTCAGGGTCGTCGCGACGAGGGCCGCCGCGACGCCCAGGGCCACGAGCGAGCGCAGCCTGCGGACCGATCGCCGCTCCAGCGCACGTTCCGCCTCAGTCACGGCCCGCTGCACCTCCACGCCCTCGGCGACGTAGGCGCGGTCCGCGTCCGAGAGGGCCAGCGTCGTGGTGTCGACCCATCCGTGGACCTGGTCGAGCCGAGCCCCGCGGAGCAGGTAGCTCGGGTCGCGTTCGGCCGCCTCCCATTCGGCGACGGCCGCCGCGAGCCGGCGCTGCGTGCGGATGTCGTCCCGAGCCTCGTCGATCCATCCGCTCAGCCGATCCCACGCCCCCAGCAGCGCCTCGTGCGCGATCTCGACGGTCGGCTCGCGCGTCGTGGGATCACGATCGAACGAGAGCAGGCGGTACCGGCCGAATGCGTCGAGCACGCCGTCGAGCGTCCGGGCGTCGGCGAGCGGCTGCAGCTCCGATCGGCGGACGCGGCGGCGCGTGTCATCGCTCCCCTCGCCCAGCGTCACGAGCCGGAGGAACACCTGGCGGCACGCGTCCCGTGCCCCCTCACCCATCGCCTCGAACAGTTGCTCGGCACGGCGTGCCAGGGCGCCCGATACGCCGCCGATCCGTCGGTAGCCGACGAGCGTGAGCACGCCGTCCTCCCGGCGCTCGGCGAGCTCGGTGAGCGTGAACTGGAGAAGCGGGAGCGCTCCGGGACGGTCCACGACATCTGCGATCATCGCGGCGAGCAGCCGCGGCTCGACCGAGAGCCCCGTGCGCTCCGCGGGGGCGACGATCGCCCGCTCGAGCTCCTCAGGAGACATCGGCGTGATCGCCTCGGTGCGTTGGGCGAGGAGATCACCGAAACCGCGGACCGAGAGCGGCTGGTCGAAGAAGTCCGCGCGGAGCGTCGCGACGACCCTGACCCTGCTGCCGGCCTCCGTGGTCGCCGCTCGCAGGCTCTCCAGGATGTGGAACCGTTCGTCCTCGTCCTCGATCAGGGTGAAGACCTCCTCGAACTGATCGAGGACGATCAGGAGTTCCGCATCCGGGTCGGGAAGGACGCGGTCGACCGCTCGAAGCAGACCCCGTGCGTCGCCCTCGAGCTCGTCCAGCAGAGACGGAGGCGGCGCAACGGCCAGCCCCAGCAGCGCCGATTCGAGCTGACGGAGTGGATGAGGGCCGGGGAGCATGTCGATCACGTACCAGCGCTCGGAGCCGGGGAGCGAGCCGCGACGGAGGGCCGGCACGAGGCCGGCTCGGACCACCGAGGACTTCCCCGAACCCGACGGACCGACCACGGCGAGGAACCGGGAGCCCGGTCCATCTTCCTCGAGGCGTCGGAGCAGTCGCTGCGTGACCGCTTCGCGTCCGAAGAAGTCCGCCGCGTCGGCCTCGAGGAATGCCCGGAGCCCCTTGTAGGGGTTGCGGATATCGCCTGCCGGCACGGCCACGCTCGAAGCATCTCCCTGGAGTGCGGCGCGGACCGCCGCCGCCAGCTCGAGGGCGTCCGAGAACCGATCCTTCTCGTCCTTGGCGGTGGCGCGCCCGATCGCGAAATCGAGTGCGGCGGGCAGATCGGGCCGCACCTGTCGGACCGAGGGGACCTGGTCCCTGACGTGGTGATCCAGCAGAGCCGTCAACGACGAGTCGGGGAAGGGCGGTGCGCCCGTCAGCATCTCGTAGACCACGATGCCGAGCGCGTAGATGTCGGACCGGGGAGACGCCGGGTCCAGGCGGACCTGCTCGGGCGAGAGGTAGCCGGGGGTGCCGCGGATCATCATCCCGGTCGAGCGCTCGGGGGAGCCCGCATCCAGCGCGACGCCGAAGTCCGTCAGGTAGGCGTTGTCCTCCTCGTCCAGGAGGACGTTCCCGGGCTTCACGTCGCGGTGCACGATGCCTTGACGATGCGCCGCCGAGAGCGCTGCGGCCACCTGATCAAGGATCGAAGACGCTCGCTCCGGCTCCAGCGGCCCCGACCGGAGCAGGTCCTCGACGCTTCCGCCTCGAAGGAACCGCATGACGAGGTAGGCGGCATCGGGCTCTCGCCAGTAGTCGTAGAGCGGAACGATGTGCGGGTGCTCGAGCTTGGCGACGATCTGCGCCTCGCGCTCGAAGCGACGGACGAAGTCCGGATGGTTCGCGAGCTCGGGCTGGACCGCCTTGATCGCGACCTCGCGCCCGATCTGTGGCTGGGTGGCGCGGTAGACCACACCGAACGCCCCCTCGCCGATCTGCTCCAGGAGCCGGTAGCCGCGCAGCGGTTCGCCCTTGAGGTCGAGCTCGGGGTCCTGGCGAAGGATCCGCTCGTGCAGCAGCTGGAGATCACGCGACGGATCGATGCCGAGCTCCTCCGCGAGGAAGGTCCTCGCCCGCTCGAACGCCGCCAGGGCCTCGCCCTGCCGATCCGATCGGTACAAGGCGAGCATCAGCTCGCGCCACAGGCGCTCGCGCAGTGGGTGGGTCTGAGTCAGGCCCTCGAGCTCCGCGATGACCTGGACGTGACGGCCGAGCTCGAGGCGAGCGTCGATCTTCTCCTCGAGCGCCTGCAAACGGAGCTCCTCGAGCCGCGCGATCTCCCCGGTCAGGGAGGGCTCGCCGCTCAGGTCCGCGAAGGCGGGGCCGCGCCAGAGCTCGAGGGCCTCGGCCAGGATCTCGTCGGTCACTCGCGGATCGGAGCCGTTCCCGCGAGCGGCGCCGAGCAGATCCTCGAACCGTAGGGCGTCGACCTCGTCACGATCGGCCCGAAGGATGTATCCCGGCGCCTGCGCCTCGACGACGTCCGGCCCGAGCGCGGATCGGAGCCGTGAGACGTAGACCTGCAGGGTCGACTTCGGGTCCTCCGGCAGCTCCTCTCCCCACAGCGCGTCGATCAGGTGCTCGGCGGACACGACCCTGTTGACTCCCAAGACGAGGTGCGCGAGCACTATCCGTTGCTTGGGACCCCCGAGAGGGACGGAGCCCTCCTCCCCGGAGACCTCCAGTGATCCCAGAACGCTGAAGCGCACCGGACGAACGTACTCCCGCCTGCCTGTGCGCGGAACCCCTCGGCGAGA
Source organism: Actinomycetota bacterium (assembly GCA_035286545.1). Classification (GTDB taxonomy): domain Bacteria; phylum Actinomycetota; class UBA4738; order UBA4738; family HRBIN12; genus DASSJM01. The sequence goes on from DATEDE010000044.1 coordinate 9,261, forward strand.
CACGACATGTTCGATCACGAGGGAAGCATGCCGGGCGGTCCTTTCAATCCGGTTACAGCGATGGCGCGGGATGGTCGCCCTGAGCCCCTGTAAGCCGACCGAAAGCGACCGGTAGTCGGACTGAAAGTGCCACGGCGCACCGTGCTTCAAGGATCTCTCAGCGCGCTGAGGAACGACTGGGGAACTGCCCGTTCTGAGCGGCGGCGGCGAGTCGCTGCAGTGGCGATGCCATCGTCAGGAGGCGAACGTGATGAACATGTTGACCATTCGGAAGCAGATAGGCTTCGTTGCATCGCTCATCATCGCGGCAGGGGTCCTTGCGGCGTGCAGCTCAGCTGGTGATGACACTCAGGCCGGCGCCACCGGGCCTAGCCCGGCATCGGCTCCGTCCTCGACGGTCACCGTCGTGGCACCATCTGACGCTGCGGAGCCCGGGCCGTATGTCTTCAAGACGTTCGATCACAACTTCGACACAACGTACCGGATCACGATGGACCTGCTGGACGGCTATTCGGGAGGCGATAGCTACGTGGTGCGCGGAACGGACAGCGGTCAGGGGATCAGCGCGTGGACCGTCGGGAACGTATACGCCGAGCCGTGCCATTGGCGCGGCACGCTCCTCGACCCACCGATCGACTCCTCGGTCGATGATCTCGTCGCCGGCCTGGCGAGCCAAACGGGTCGACAGGCGTCGGCGGCGACCGACGTCACGCTGGACGGGTTCACCGGCAAGTTCATGGAGC
>DATEDE010000045.1:0-8471 GCA_035286545.1 Actinomycetota bacterium
AGCAGATCCTCGGAGGTCACGAACCCCCGTTCCCGCCCGCGGGCGGTTATCTGTTCCTTCGCCTCTTCAAGCCCCAGGTCGCGGGCAACTTCTGTCAACGCTGCGGCTCCATCGCTCGGGAGGGGAACGCGGGGAAGTGTACGGAACGCAGGCCCCACCTGACCCGCTCGCTCAGACCGGGACGTGCCCGCGCTCCCTCAGCCGACGAAGCTCGCCGTCGGTGGCTATCAGCCGCTGGAACAGCTCGTCGTACCTGGGATCGCTGGTGGGGTTCATCTTCTGCAGCTCTTGCCGGATCGCCGTGCTCCGTCGCTTCAGCGCGAACTCCTGTAGCCGCGCGAACACCTCGTGCGCGTACCCGGGAACGAGGTCGCCGTCGAGCGGCTCCAGCGCCAGAGCCGAGAGCGCCGTCACGACCTTCTCGTCGGCGGTGGTGGCGACCACGGTGCCCACGTCCCCCTGGGCCTCCCGAAGCATCTCGAGCTGCTCGCGGTTGCGAGCCGAGAGCAGGTGGTCGTCCGTGAGCTGCGGCTCGAAGCGCCGGTAGGCGTCGGCGTCGCGGGCGAGCAGGCGCAGCATCTCACGCTCGACCCGCTCCTGCGCCGAGGCGCGCTTGACCGCCTCGCGGACCTCGACGGGGCGACCCCGGAGGCGCTGCTCGATCGCCAGGACCACCGAGCCCTCGGAGACCCCCGCGAGCTCGGCCAGCAGGTGCGCGTACTCGCTCTGTCGGACGGGATCTGTCAGGCCCTCGAGCAACGGGACGGCCGCCGCTATCGCGGCCGTCTGTCCCTCCACGCTGGACAGGTCGTTGCGGCCGATCGTGCGCCGGACCATGTACTCGACCAGGGGAACAGCGCCCTTGGCTAGCTCCCGCAGGGCCTCCCCGCCGTGCCTGGTCACGAAGTCGGCCGGATCCAGTCCCTCGGGCAGGATCAGGACGACCGGCTGGATGGGGAAACGCTCAAGGAACGCGAATGCGCGCTCGGCCGCCCGCGCACCCGCCTCGTCCGAGTCGAAAGCCAGCACCATCTTCTGGGCGAACCGCGAAGCGAGCCGGAAGTGCCCCTCCCCCAGCGCGGTCCCGCACGTCGCGACCGTGTTCGGAACGCCGGCGCGCGACATGGCGATCACGTCCGTGTAGCCCTCCACCACGAAGATCTCGCCTGAACGCGACACCGCGGCCTTCGCGCGCTGCAGGTTGTACAGGACGTCGCCCTTACGGTAGACGGGCGTCTCGGGCGAGTTCAGGTACTTCGGGCCCTCGTCGCGACCGCCCGGCAGGATCCGGGCGCCGATCCCCACCGCCCGGCCCGACAGGTCGTGGACGGGGAACGTGATCCGCCCGCGGAACCGGTCGCGCACGGCGCCGTCGTCGGCGCGGATCGCCAGCCCGGACTCGACGAGGATCTCGGTGGACAGGGACTTCGCCAGGCGCCGGAGCAGGAAGTCGGCGGAGCCGGGCGCGTAGCCGATGCCGAACTCGACCCACGCGTCGCGGTCGAACCCACGCCCGAGGAGGTAGGCTCGCGCGTCCTCGCCTTCGTGGCCCTGCAGCAGCATCGCGTGGTACAGGTCGAACGCGGCATCGTTCGCGCGGTGAAGCGCACCACGCTTGCCCGCCGCCCGGCGCTCGGCCGGCGTGTCGCCCTCGTAGCGCAGGGTGACGCCGGCCTCCTTGGCCAGGCGCTCGACGGCCTCCGTGAACTCGAGGTGCTCGGTTTCCCGCAGGAACGCGATCGCATCCCCGCCCTTTCCGCAACCGAAGCAGTAGAAGACCCCCTTGGTGGGCGAGACCGAGAACGAGGGGGACTTCTCCGTATGGAACGGGCACAGGCCGCTGAACGAGTCGTGACCGGACCTCTTCAGCGTGAGGTAGCCCGAGACGAGCTTGACTATGTCCGTGCGCTCGCGGACCGCCTCGAGGTCTTCGTCCCTGATCCTGCCCGCCACCTAACGTCCCTTCGCCCGCCCTGCGGTTCGGCACCTCTCGGCTGCCGGAGCTAGGGCAACCAGCCCTGGGGAAGGAACAACCGCTCGTAGGTCCGGAGGGCGTACCGATCGGTCATGCCGGCGATGAAGTCGGCCACCCGGGTCGGCAGATCCCCCGGCGCACGATGGTACTCCTGCGGCACCTCCTCGGGATGGTCGAGGTAGTGCGCGAACAGCGTCCGTACGAGCGAGATCGCCTTGTCCTGCTCGGCGCGGGCCTCGTCCCGAAGGTAGACGCGCTCGAACATGAAGTCCCGCATCGCGTCCAGGGCCCGGAACACATCGTCGGACAGGCGGACCTCGAGATCGTCCGCGGTGCTCTCGACGAGGTCGGTAACCAGCGTGTCAATCCGCTCCGAGTGCGTGCGCCCGAGCACCCGCAGGGCTTCCTCGGGGAGCTCCTCGGGACCGAGCACGCCGGCGCGAACGGCATCGTCGACGTCGTGGTTCACGTACGCGATCCGATCGGCGAACCGCACTATCTCGGCCTCCGGCGTGGCCGGCGAGGGCATGGACCAGGTGTGGTTGACGATCCCGTCGCGGACCTCCCAGGACAGGTTCAGCCCCTGCCCGTCGTTCTCCAGGTGCTCGACGATCCGCAGGCTCTGCTCGTTGTGCCTGAAGGGGCGCCCGAGGAACGGAGTGAGCGCCTGCTCCCCCAGATGCCCGAACGGCGTGTGGCCGAGATCGTGACCGAGCGAGATCGCCTCCGTGAGGTCTTCGTTCAGGCGGAGGGCGCGAGCGACGGTCCGCGCGATCTGGCTCACCTCGAGGGTGTGGGTGAGCCGCACGCGGTAGTGGTCGCCCTCGGGCGCCAGGAACACCTGCGTCTTGTGCTTCAGGCGACGGAAGGCCTTGCAGTGGACGATCCGGTCTCGGTCCCGCTGGAAACACGTCCGCAGGGGATCCTGCGGCTCGTCGTGCTCGCGCCCCTTGCTCGCCGAGGCGAGCGTGGCGTGGGGCGACAGCGTCTGGCTCTCGATCTCCTCGGTGCGCTCGCGGGCGGTGGCCACGGGGCGATAGTAGCGCGGGGGTAGGACGCCTCCGGAGCCGGCAGGCGGCGGCCGTCACGCTCGTGGTCGCGTAGATCAGCCGCCGAACACCCGGTAGTAGAGGTACGCGATCGTCTCGCGCAGGTAGCCGCCGGAGCGCGTTCCCTCGCTCCGCGCGGCCGAATGCCAGGTCGCGGACGCGTAGGCCTCGATCCCCAGGTCGGAGGCCATCCGCTTGACCCGCAGGTTGTGCCAGGGATCGGAGACGAGGAACGCGCTCTGCAGGTCGCGCTCGCGCATCCAGTCCGCGGCCGCCTCGAGGCTCTCGAGCGTGGTCGCGCCGACCGGCGAGGCCACCACGGCTCCGGCTGGGAGCCCCTCAGCTAGCAACCAGTCCCGGCCCGCCTCGGCCTCGGTGGAGGTGTCCCCCGGCGCCGAGCCGCCGAGCACCAGGACCGTCGCGGCCCGGCCCTCCCGGTAAAGCAGCGCGGCGTGTCGCAGGCGGCCCTCGAACACAGGCGAGGGCTCCCCCCCGTACTGCGCGGCTCCGAGCACCAGGATCACGTCGGCCCGATCGATCCGACTCGCGTCGTCCGTGTGCGCCGAGCGCCAGACGGCCACGGCCGTGAGGCCGAGCCCCAGGAGCCCGAGGAACGCAACAGAGCCCAGGGTAAGCAGGATGGGGTGACGGCGCAGGGCGACCACGGTCGATCGATGCTAGCAACGGTCGCCCGCTGCTCGGGTCACCGCACCTGGACCCACACGCTCGCCGACGTGCTCGAAACCGCCGCCGTGGAGAGGAACGAGCCGCGCAGGCGCGTCAGGGCGCGGAACCGGTAGGAACCGGGTCCGGCGGTAACCCCGGCGCGGTAATGCCAGGCCGGCGTTCCCGCCGTCTGGCTAGGGCAGCACTCGTACGACCAAGTTCCCGGCGGTAGCGTCCCCATACCGGGTCGATCGAAGCCTGCCGCGCTCACCCACACGTCGAGCCGACCGTAGACGCCCACCTCCACCGTGTGGCGAACGCGGTCGCCGAGCCCGGCCGGGTTCGGCGACGCCGAGATCCCGACCACCTTGGCGCTCGCAGGCGTGGCGCCCAGAACCACGACGAGGGCGAGAGCGGTGCACAGCCGCTTCATGCCTCCTCCTTCCCGCGCCCGAGGGAGGCACGACGCGATGTCGTTGCCCATCGCTAGCCGGAGCCGGCCGCGATCCCTGCCTCCTCCAGGACGGCGAGGAACCCCTCGCGGCCGAACCCGCTGCCGAGCGCGGCTCGCGGATCGCACACGCCGCCTTCATTCCACTCCACGACCCACACGCGCTCCGACCCCGTGAGCAGCCCCGCCCTGCCCGTAGCGAGCTCGACCTGCCCGGCAGCGGCTAGGCCCTCCCCGAACTCGCCGGGGATCCCGGCGAAGGCATGAAGCTCGCGACCCTGCTGGTCACGGAAACCCAGCCGCACTCCCACGTGGTCGGGGTACTCCTCGCGGAAAGCTCCGAGCGCCCGGAAACCCGCCGGGGCCTGGACCACAACCTCGCACTCGGGGATCCTTCCCGTAGGCCCCGAGGCATCAGCCGTCGATGCGGACCGGCACGCGGCGAGAGTCACCAAGGCGAGGATCGGAACCGCGAGGTTCCTCACGGCAGGGACTCGGGAACCGGACCCAGCAGCGGACCGCTGCCGTCGGGGCGCGACTCCTGCCCGAGTCCCGCGAACAAGCCCCCGAGGCTCCGAACGCGTTCGGGCAGGATCGTGGCCGGAAGTCCGAACACCTCGGCGAGCTGCTTGAACTCCTCGGCGCCCTCCTGCGTCCGGAACGCGCTCGCCAGCGCGAACTCCCCGGCGCCCCCGACCTGCTCGCTGAAGCCCTGGAACTGGGCCACAGGGACCACGTAGTACCCCTGGAGGTCGCCGAACACCGTCTGCGCGTTCGCCGCCTCGGCCTCGGCTCGCGTCGGGTAGACACCCCCCACCACCACCACCAGCAGCTCGCCGGCGCCCGTGTCCTGCGGCACCTTCGGCCCTATGGGTTGCCCGTAGGGCTGCGGCTCGGGCGCTGTCATCGCCGTCGCGGTCATGAGGGCCGAGGTGATCAGCCCCAGAGCGACACCGGCCAGGACGGACTTCGTACGCTTCCTCATCGCTTCCTCCTCGCTCGAGCGGTTCAGTAGCCCGTGACGTACTGGAAGTGCATCGGGTCGCAGAACGCTAGGCCCCAGTACCAGTTGTGGTTCTGCCAGATGGAGGCGTGGTACTTGTTCACCGTCGACGTGCACTTGCCCATGTACTCCTCCGCCGACGACACGTCGACCGCGACCCCGAACGCGTGGGTGCTGTAGGTGCTGCCGTTGCGCTTGAGCCGACAGGCGTAGCCGTAGATCCCATGGTCGACGTACTTCTGAAGATGGTTGTTCTGGATGTGCCCGTAGACGTCGTTGTCCAGGTTCGTCGAGGTCCCACCCTTGTTCGGGACCATCTCGGTGCGATAGCCACCCAGCTTCTTGTGGAACCTGACCGTGTAGGTCGTCCCGTTGTCGTCGGCCCTCCAGGCCATCGAGATCGCCCGCGCCGCGTCGTTGCACGGCTGGCCGAACCGATTCACGAGCTGCGTGTAGCCGTCGGGCCTAGACGGGTAGTTGTAGTGGTGGTCCCGCCAGCCCTGCTGGCCCCAGTGGAAGCCCAGGATCAGCGGCAGGATCAACGTGGTCGACCCAAGGACACGAACCCATCTCCCCATCGGGGAACCCGACCGGACACCCACGAGCCACCTCCTCGTTCGCGGGGGAGGCGGGAGAGAGCAGGAAGCCTAACGAACACGTGTTCGGGCGCGCATCACCAGACCGGGGGATTCAGCCACGTCGAGCGACCGATTTCCCGCCGGCCACCAACGACCTTTGGCCCCTTCCGACGGTGCTTGCGGGCCTGCTATACAGGACGCTCGATCGAAGCGGAGGAGGAGCACGTTGATGCCTTCGATGAGCACGAGACGCACCACGCAGCTCGTCACGACGCTCGCGGCGATCGGCCTGGTCGTGCTGCTACTGCCGGTGAGCGCCTCAGCCGCGCCCGCGACAGTGGCCCTGTCAGGGTCCACACTCGTCGTGACCGCGGGCGACCTGGATGACCGCATCACAGCGGTCGGCAGCGGCGACACCGTGACGATCAGTGACAACCAGGGACTCACGCCCGGCGCCGGCTGCACGGCGATCTCGGAGACCACCCTCCGCTGCACGGGGACGATCGATGTGATCTCGGTCAGCGCGGGCGGCGGCAACGACCGCGTGAGCATCCTGTCGAGCAAGCCGACCACGATCCTCGGTGGGTCCGGCAACGACGCTCTGACCTCCGACGACGGGGTGGACACCCTGAGCGGCGAGGACGGCGACGACTCGCTGAACGGCGGAGCGGGCGACGACGCGCTCGACGGCGGGAACGGGATCGACACGCTGAACTTCGGGTCGCGCTCCTCGGCGGTCACGGTGAACCTCGGAGCCGGAACGTCGACCGGCGTGGACACCGACACGATCTCGAACTTCGAGAACGTGGCCGGCGGACGGGGCGACGACGCGCTCACGGGCGGCGACTCGGACAACGTGCTCACCGGTGGGAACGGGAACGACACGCTGGCCGGTGCGGGCGGCAACGACACCCTCAACGGCGGCAGCGGGAGCGATACGCTCACAGGCGGCGAGGGCACCGATGCCGTCTCCTACGCCTCGGAGGGGGATCCGGTCACCGTCACGCTGGACAGCAACCCGAACGACGGTCCGGCCGGTGAGAACGACAACATCGGCGCCGACGTCGAGAGCATCACCGGCGGTTACGACGACGACCACCTCGTCGGGAACGAGAAGGCCAACACCCTGATAGGGGGCGGTGGCAACGACCTGCTCGAGGGCCTCGCCGGCGCAGATGCGATGGTTGGCGGGTCCGGCACGGACACCGTCTCCTACGCCGCCTCGGCCTCCCCGGTGAACGCGACTATCGGCGGCGGCGGACCCGAGGGCGATACGATCGACGAGAACGTGGAGATACTCCTTGGCTCGCCGCTCGCCGACACCCTCAACGGCAGCAACGACAGGGACACCCTGATGGGCGCGGACGGGGCCGACACCCTCAACGGGAACGACGGTTCGGACATCCTGATCGGCGGCGCCGGCGCCGACGACCTGAACGGGGGCACCGGCTCCGGCGACGTGGCCGACTACTCCGCCGAGACCGGTCCCGTCACCGCCGCGATCGGCGGTACCGGACCCGACGGCGACACGATCGACACTGACATCGAGATCCTCCGGGGCGGCTCGGGCAACGACGTGCTCGGCGGTTCTGGCGACAGGGACACGCTGGAGGGCTCGACGGGTGACGACACCTTGAACGGCGGTGCCGGCAACGACCGCCTGAAGGGAGGCCAGGGCAACGACACGCTGAACGGCGACGACGGCAAGGACTCGCTCGAGGGCGGCGAGGGCGCCGACGCCCTGAACGGCGGCAACGGCGCCGACACCGTGAGCTACTCGACGGCGACGAGCGGCGTCACCGTGACGATCGGCGCGGGCAGCGGCGACGACGGTGCGGCCGGCGAGCACGACACCGTCCGCGGTGACGTAGAGCGGATCACGGGCAGCCGGTTCGACGACGCGATCACCGGCGGAGCCGGCGACGAGCTCATCGCCGGTGGACGCGGCAACGACGTCCTGTCCGGGAACGGCGGGGACGACTTCCTGTCCGGGTCCTCTGGTAACGACATCCTCACCGGGGGCGCGGGCCAGGACGTTCTCTCAGGCTCGTCGGGCAACGACGTTATGAACGCGGACGACGGCGAGGAGGACACATTGTTCTGCGGCACGGGCACCGACACGACGCATGACGACGGCCCCACCGTGGACAACATCCGCGACGACTGCGAGTAGTACTGCTCGGAACCCCGAGAGGCCCCGGCTCACGCCGGGGCCTCTTCGTTACTTCGACGCGGACTCGACCGAGCCGAGGGCAGCCTGGCCGGCCGCCAGGCGCGCCGTCTCGACGCGGAACGGTGAGCACGACACGTAGTCCAGGCCGAGCTCGTGGCAGAACGTCACGCTCGCGGGATCCCCGCCGTGCTCGCCGCAGATGCCGAGGTGCAGGTCGGGGTTGGCCGCCCGGCCCTCCTCGCACGCCAGCCGCATCAGCCGGCCGACGCCCGGCCGGTCCACCGTGACGAACGGGTTAGCGGGCACGAGCTTGCGCTCCTCGTACATCCCCACGAACTTGCCGATGTCGTCGCGGCTGAAACCGAACCCCATCTGCGTGAGGTCGTTCGTCCCGAACGAGAAGAAGTCGGCGACCTCCGCGATCTCGCCTGCGGTGACAGCAGCCCGCGGCACCTCGATCATCGTGCCGAACTCGAGGTGCTCGAGCTGGACACCCGCGTCCGCAAGCACCTGCCGCGCAACGGGTTCGAGCTCGGCGCGCATCTGCTCGAGCTCGGCCCGGGTCGCGACGAGGGG
>DATEDE010000046.1:0-2539 GCA_035286545.1 Actinomycetota bacterium
CGGTTCTCCTTGACGATGAACACCACGTGCTCGATGGGGGTCTGCCCCGGCACGATCTCCGATCCCGAACCGGTCGTGCCCGTGCCGCCGGTCGCCCCCGACCCGGTGGTTCCGCCGGAGGCGCCCGTCGAGGCTCCCGAGCCACGGGTCCCGCCGGCGCGTTCCTCATCCCCGCCGGCACTCGCCCATGCGAGGGCCGCGATCACTATCGCGAGGACCCCGAGGAAGGCCGCGAACCCACGTCGCTGGGCCGCACGCCGGCGTTCGAGACGCGCCCTGCTGCGCGGGACGGGGACGCGCGAGCCTGGACCGGGCGTATAGCTCATAGGTGGCTAGCCTACCGGGCAACCCCGAGCCGTCCGGGTCGAGCAGGGCGGATCAGGCCGCGCGGTATGTGGCGAGCAGAGCGGCGAGTCTCTCTACGTCATCGGCGAAGCCGGGATCCTCGACGACGTTCACGAGTTCGTAGGGATCCCGGCGCAGCGCGTACAGCTCACGCTCGCCGGTCGCGAGTTCGACGTAGGCGAACCGCGACGTCCGGACCTCCCACCAGCCCGGCACCCGGTCGTCGCCCACCCACTCGGCGAACAAGACGCGGTGCGATCCGGCGCCCTCCTGCGCCCGAACGAGCGATACGAGGCTCACGCCGTCGAAGGCGATCGTGGGCTCGACGCCGCCCAGCTCGGCGATCGTGGGCGCGAGGTCGACGGCGGACACGATGGCGTTCTCGACGCGATGGGTTACACCCGGCATCCTTATCAAGAACGGGATCCGAAGGCAGGGCTCGTACTCGCACAACTTCCGATCCCAGCGATGCTCTCCGAACGCGAGCCCGTTGTCCGAAACGTAGACGATCACGGTCTCGTCGAGCTCTCCGCTGGCCTGAAGCTCCTGCAGGATCGATCGGATCGCCTCGTCAAGGGAGAGCAGCGTCTCGTAGGAGCTCCGACGCGACGCCTGGAACTTGGCGAGGCGCTCGGCGTCGACCTCTCGCAATCCCTGGACCCAGGCTGGCTTGTCGGAGACGTCCGACTCAACGACCGCGGGCGTCATCGGGACCACGAGGTCGTCGTAGTCACCCTCGTGCCGCTCGGCCGGGACCCAGGGCGGATGCGGGGCCGTCGGCGCGAACCACAGGAAGAACGGCTGGTCGGCGGGCGCCTCGCGCAGGAACTCGAGCGCCTTGGCCGCGAAGACGTCCGTGGAGTAGTCGGCCGCCTCGCTGCCGTAGGGGACGGGCATCCCCTGCTCGATCAGGGTGAAGTCGTGGTAGAGGCTGTCGGCCGTCCCCTGCTGCTTGCCCCACCAGCGATCCCACCCCTGCGGAACGTAAGGGCCGCGGTCGAACGGGTACAGGTTCAGGTACTTGCCCACCAGTCCGGTGTGGTACCCGGCGGCACCCAGCCAGGTCGCGAGTGTCGCCGACTCGTCGAAGAGGTGGCCGTCCGCGTTGTCCTGCACCCCGGAATGGTGGGCTTGGCGCCCGCTCAGCATCGTGGCCCTCGAGGGGCAGCAGAGCGGGGTGTTCACGTAGCCGTGCGGGAACAGGACCCAGTGATCCTCGGGGTCCAGGACCCGCTGCTGGAGGAACGGCATGACCGCGGGGAAGCGCGGGATCGAGTCCGCCGACTGGTCGTCGGCCACTATCACGATCACGTTCAGACGCGGGTCATCGGCACCCAGGACGGCCGGCAGGAAGGCCAACCCCGATGCGAGCGCCGCGATCGCGATGCCCACGGCCGCGACCTGGACGCTCAGCCGCCGCTCACCCTCCCGCCGATGGCGCGCGGTCCGTGCGCCCATCACACCACCCTCCGGAGCTTCCAGATCTCGCCGATCGCGCTCACCGGTCGAGCCATCCCCCGTCGCGCTCGTTCTCGTCGGCCACGATGCCGGCCGCGATCGAGAGGGCGACCTCCTCGGGTCGCCGGCCGCCGAGATCCAGGCCGAGCGGTGAGCGCACCCGAGCCAGCGCCTCGTCGTCGAAGCCCATCGAGCGGAGCTCCTCGACGTACGGACCGACGTGGCGGCGGCTCCCCATGACGCCGATGAACCGCGCCGGCGATCGCAGCGCGTGCGCGAGCTGATCCGCGATGCCGGGGGCGTCGTGGTCGGTGAACACCACGCGCGCGTCGGCGTCCAGCTCGAGACCGTCGAGCGCCTCGACGACCGGGGACGAGACCCGGTCGGCACCGGTGACGCGCTCGGCTCGGTCCTCTACGAGGACGGGAGCGAGCCCCAGGCCGCGGCCGAGCCGGATGAGCTCGCGACCTACGTCGGTCGCCGAGACGACCGCGAGCGTGGCCGCGCGGCGATGGGGCTCGAGGTACACCTCGACGTCGCCGTGCTCGTGGTGATAGGTGCGCACCTGCGGCTCACCTGTCGCGAGGATCTCGGCCGCGTCACTGACGGCGGCCTCATCGAACTCCGCACACCCGAGTGTCCCTCGCACCGCTCCACCCGGCACCACCTGCATGGAGTTGCCGACCCGGCAGGGCGGCGAGCCGTGCAGGCGCACAGCCTTGACCTCGACCCATGC
>DATEDE010000047.1:0-3013 GCA_035286545.1 Actinomycetota bacterium
CGCTCGCCGGTGAGCGTTTCCGCGCGGCTCAGCATCTCCCGTGCCGCCCGACGGGTGAAGGTCAGGAGCAGGATCCGTTCGGGGGCGATGCCGCGCTCGACCAGGCGAGCGACCCGGCAGGCGAGGGTCCGCGTCTTTCCCGAGCCCGCGCCGGCCACCACCAGCAGGGGCCCCCCGAGATGATCGACGGCGGCGAGCTGCTCGGGCGTGAGGGTATCGAACATGCGTTCGGGCACGATAGGCCGACCAGGCCACGCCATCAAGCACCCGCCGCTACCATCGGCCCATGTGCCGAAGCATCAAGCGCCTGCGCGAGGGGAGCGTGCCGGCCACCGACGAGGAGATCCGCGAGGCGGCCATGCAGTACGTGCGCAAGGTCAGCGGGTTCCGGGCGCCGTCGAGCCGCAACGTCGATGCGTTCGAGGCCGCGGTGGACGAGATCGCGGACGCCTCCCGCCGCCTCGTGGAAGCCATCACGACTCCCCGCTGAAGTCGCTACGGACCGCCGCTCGGCGGCCCTCTCCGTCGGCGTCGGTAGCATGGGCCGTCATGGGCTACCCCTTGGACCCGAGCCCCGAGCAGATGCGCGAGATGGGACGGACGGCGCTCGAGTACGCGATCGACTTCCTCGGTCGGCGGGTCGACGCGCGCGCGGCGCAGCCGCTGGGCGCGCCCGAGGTTGCCCGAGCGCACCGCGGGTCGCCGCCCGAGGTCGGGGGCGAGTTCGCGCCCCTGCTCGAGTTGATCGAGACGATCGCGAACAACGCGACGGACAACGCCGGCCCGGGGTTCCTGGCCTACATCCCGGGGGGCGGGCTGTTCGCCTCCTCGATCGCGGACCTGCTCTCAACGACGATCGACCGGTACGTGAACCTGTGGAGCGAGGCGCCGGTCGCGGCCCAGATCGAGGACAATGTGGTGCGCTGGCTCTGCGACCTGTTCGACTTCCCCACGGAGTCGCGCGGCGTGCTGACCTCGGGCGGGTCGATGGCCAACTTCTCCGCGATAGTGACGGCGCGGGCAGACCGCCTGCCCGAGAACTTCCTCTCGGGCACGCTGTACGTGAGCGAGCACGTGCACGCCAGCGTGACGAAGGCCGCGATGCTCGCGGGCTTCCCCGTCCGCCACGTCCGATCGATCGCCGCCGACCCGTCGATGCGTTTGGACGTAGAGGCACTCGGCCTCGCGGTCGCCGAGGATCGGGCGGCGGGGCTCGCGCCGTTCGCGGTTGTCGGCTCCGCCGGCACGACGAACACCGGCGCGATCGACCCGCTCGAAGAGCTGGCGGACGTCGCGGCCACCGAGGGGCTGTGGTTCCACGTGGACGCCGCCTACGGCGGGTTCTTCCAGCTCACGTCCCGCGGGCGCGAGCGCTTCCGAGGGATCGAGCGCGCCGACTCGATCACGCTGGACCCACACAAGGGCCTGTTCCTGCCGTACGGAACCGGGGCCCTGGTCGTGCGTGAGGGGCAGAAGTTGCGCGACGCGCACCACGTGGGCACGAGCGCGTACCTGCAGGACCTCGCGGGCGACGCCGACATCCCGAACTTCGCCGAGTATTCGGCGGAGCTGTCCAGGGACTTCCGGGGTCTCCGGGTGTGGTTCCCCCTGAAGCTGCACGGCGTGTCAGCGTTCCGCGAGGCTTTGGACGAGAAGCTGGACCTCACCGAGCACCTGTACGAGGAGCTGAAGGCCGATCCCAACCTCGAGGTGCCCTGGCCGCCGGACCTCACCGTGGTGCCGTTCCGGCTGCGCGACCGCGACGACGAGGCGAACCGAGCGCTGCTCGGGGCGATCAACGCGACCGGGCGGGTGTTCCTGTCGAGCACCCTCCTGGAAGGCCGGTTCACGATCCGCCCATGCATCGTTTCGCATCGCACGCACATCGACCGCGTCGACGAGTGCATCGAGATCATCCGTCGCGCCGCGGCCGAGATCGCGTGACGCCGTGCCCGAGCTCCCCGAGGTCCAGGCGCTCGCAGAGCGGCTGACCGACGCGCTCGGCGGCGCGCCGTTCGCCGCGGCCGAGCTGCTCTCCTTCTCCTCACTCAAGACCGTCACGCCGCGAGCACCCGAGCTCACCGGTCGCGGGCTCGAGCGGGTCGGACGCCGCGGCAAGTACCTCGTGTTCGAGCTGGGGGGGCCGAGGATGCTCGTGCACCTGTCGCAGGGCGGCCGGGTGGACGTCGAAGATCCCCCGAAGTCGACGAAGCCCCGCGGCGCGGTCGTCCGCCTGCGCTTCGAGGAACGACCCTCCTTGCTCGTCAAGGAGTTCGGGCGTGAGCGCAAGGCCGGGTGGTGGATCCTCGCCGAAGGTGACGAGGGTCCGCTCGCGAAGCTCGGCCCGGAGCCGGATTCGGACGGGTTCCGCGATCTCGTGTTGGGTGGCGGCGATACGCGGCGGATCCACACCATCCTGCGGGACCAGCGCACCGTCGCCGGCATCGGCCGCGGGTACTCGGACGACATCCTCCACCTAGCCCGCCTGTCGCCGTACGCGTCGATGGACAAGATCGAGCCCGGCCAGCGGCGGGCGCTCCTGGATGCGGTGCGGGACGTCCTGGCTGAGGCGCTGAAGGTCGAACGTCGGCGTACCGGGGGACTGCCGCCGAAGATCGGTGACCACTTCACGGTCCACGGTCATCACGGTGAGCCGTGCCCGAGGTGTGGCGCCGACCTGCGGCGGGTCTCGTACGAGTCCCACGAGGTCACGTACTGCCCGGGATGCCAGACGGGAGGCAAGGTGCTCGCCGACCGCCGACTCTCACGCCTGGTGCGGTGAACCGCGACCTTCGGGCGCTGCCGAAGGTGGAGCTGCACGTCCACCTGGAAGGCTCGATGCGGGCGACCACGGTTGTCGAGTTCGCGGAGCGCTACGGCGTCGAGCTGCCCGACGGGCTGCGCGATGGGCGCTACGTGTTCCGCGACTTCCGACACTTCATAGACGAGTGGGTCGCCGGCCTGCGCTGCCTGCGCTCGCCGGAGGACTTCCGCCGGATCGCGCTCGAGTTCT
>DATEDE010000048.1:0-8055 GCA_035286545.1 Actinomycetota bacterium
TCCTGGCGAGGAGCCTCGCGACGTGAGCACCTACCTCCACGACCTGGACCGCGACCGCTTACCCCGGCACGTCGGCATCGTGATGGACGGCAACGGGCGATGGGCCCGGCAGCGCGGTCTGGCCCGCACCGAGGGTCACACCGCGGGCGAGGAGGCGATGTGGGACACGGTCGTCGGCGCCGACGCGCTCGGCCTGCAGTGGCTGACCATGTTCGCGTTCTCAACGGAGAACTGGAACCGCCCGAAGGCCGAGGTTTCGTTCCTCATGGGGTTCAACCGCGGCCTGCTGCGGCGCCGCCGCGACGAGCTCCACCGCATGAACGTCCGGGTGAGGTGGCTCGGCCGCCGCGACTGGCGCGTGCCCCGCTCCGTGATGAAGGAGATGGAGATCTCCGAGGAGCTCACCAAGCACAACACCGGCATGACGCTCACGATCGCGTTCAACTACGGCGGCCGCGTCGAGATCGCCGATGCGGTGAAGAAGCTCCTCGCGGACCACGACGCCGGACGACTGAAGGGCGAGAAGATCACGCCAGAGTCGATCGGCCGGCGCCTGTACCACCCGGACATGCCCGACCCCGACCTGATCATCCGCACCAGCGGCGAGGAGCGGATCAGCAACTTCCTGCTCTGGCAGGCCGCGTACTCCGAGCTGTACTTCACCCCGGTCTACTGGCCGGACTTCGACCGCGAGCACCTGTACGAGGCGATCCGCGACTACCAGAAGCGCTCGCGCAGGTTCGGCAAGGTGGCGGAGAACGAGTCGAGCTAGTCCGCCGTCATCTCTCTCCGGTATCGGCCGGGTCACCCCCGGCTCCACCCGTACACTGGGCTCCACGCCAGCGGCCGCATCCAGCGACCGGGAAAGGGGGAATGCCCGCATGGCCGACCTCATGGAGGCCGTCACCTCCCTCGCCAAGCGACGAGGGCTCGCGTTCCAGTCCTCCGAGATATACGGCGGCCTGCGCTCCTCCTGGGACTACGGTCCGCTCGGCGTCGAGCTCCGCCGCAACGTCCGGAACGCCTGGTGGCGCTCGATGGTCCAGCTCCGCGACGACGTCGTCGGCCTGGAGACCGCGATCATCATGTCGCCACGGGTCTGGGAGGCGAGCGGCCACGTCGAGGGGTTCCACGACCCGCTGATCGAGTGCCTGAGCTGCCACCAGCGGTTCCGCCAGGACCACCTCGGCGAGGATCCCAAGTGCCCCAACTGCGGCGAGAAACGGTTCACCGAGCCCAGGCAGTTCAACCTGATGTTCAAGACGCACATGGGTCCGGTGGAGGACGAATCCTCGGCGGCGTACCTGCGGCCGGAAACCGCGCAGGGGATGTTCGTGGACTTCGAGATAGTGCAGCAGGCCAGCCGCAAGAAGGTCCCGTTCGGCATCGCTCAGATCGGCAAGTCCTTCCGCAACGAGATCACGCCGGGCAACTTCATCTTCCGCACGCGCGAGTTCGAGCAGATGGAGATGGAGTTCTTCGTCGAGCCCGGCACGGACGACGAGTGGTTCGAGTACTGGGTGAACGAGCGGATGCAGTGGTACCTCGACCTCGGGATCCGCAAGGAGAAGCTCCGGATCCGCCCCCACGAGCCCGACGAGCTCGCTCACTACGCCAAGGCGGCCTCCGACGTCGAGTACGAGTTCCCCTTCGGGTGGCAGGAGGTGGAGGGCATAGCGAACCGGACCGACTTCGACCTCAAGCGTCACGAGTTGGCGAGCGGACAGGAGCTGTCGTACTTCGACCAGGAGAAGGATCAGCGGTACGCGCCTTTCGTGGTCGAGCCCGCGGCCGGCGTCGACCGGATCGTGCTCACGGCGCTGATCGACGCCTACCGCGAAGAGGAGGCCCCCACCGCCAAGGGCGGCACCGAGAAGCGCGCGTACCTGGCCCTGCACAAGACCCTCGCGCCGACCAAGGTCGCCGTGCTGCCGCTCTCTCGCAACGAGCAGCTCACGCCGACGGCGCGCCAGGTCTTCGACCTCGTCAAGCCCGAGTGGCTGTGCGACTTCGACGACGCGGGCTCTATCGGCCGCCGGTATCGGCGCCAGGACGAGGTCGGCACGCCGTTCTGCGTGACGGTGGACTTCGAAACGCTGGAGGACCGGCAGGTCACCGTGCGCGAGCGCGACTCCATGGCCCAGGAGCGCCTGCCGGTTGAGAACCTCGTCACATACCTCGACGAACGGCTTCCGTGAGCGTCGTGGACGAGACCACCGAGGCCCCGACCGAGGCGACCCCGCCCACGCCGGAGACGGCGAAGCCGCGAAGGGGCTGGGTGAGCCTGTATGCGGTGGCGTTCGGGCTCATGCTCGCGGCGGGGGTGGCCCTGGCCGCATCCTCGCTGGGGTCCCTGCGCTCGATAGGCCTCCTGTGGTTCTCTGCCGCCCTCTCGAGCGTGGCGATCGTGGTCGCCGTCGTGAGCATCCTGGTGCCGAGGCACCGGTGAGGCGCAGAACTCGGACGGCCTCGGCGGTCGCGGTGCTCGCGCTGCTCATCGGCGCGTGCACCGACGGCGGTACCGGCTCGCCTATCCCGCCCCCCGACACTCCCACGAGCTCGGCCCCCGTTCCGTCCTCGCCCGAGACGGTCTCGCCCGCGGACCAGGGGCCGGACTCGGCGGCCGCTGCCGCCCGGCGCCTGTGCGAGGTGCCCGAGCCCGACCCGAGCGGGGGCTCCGACGTCCCGGCTGAGGGCCCGACGCCCCCGGTGATCGAAGAGGTGATGCGGCAGGTCGAGGAGATCCGCGGCTTCGACTACTCGAAGCCCGTGGTCGCCGAGCCCGTCTCCCAGAGCGAGATCGCCAAGGACCTGACCGAGTACGCGGACATCGCCTACCCGAAGGAGCAGATGGCGCGGCGCAGCCTCGCCTGGGCGACGATCGGCGTGATCCCAGAGGGCACGAGTCTGCGCGAGGTGTACGAGGAGTATGGCTCGACGCAGGTGATCGGCTATTACGACACTCTTACCGGTGAGCTGAAGTTCCTCGGGACGCAGGATCCCTCGCCGCTCGAGCGGATCACCCTCGCCCACGAGCTCACGCACGCGATCGATGACCAGCGGTTCGGCCTGGAGAAGCTCGATGTGCTCTCCGCCGAGTGCCGGGACGAGGAGGTCGCGGCGGCCGTGGCTCTGGTGGAGGGAAACGCGACGTTCTTCATGCTCCGGTGGGCGCAGGCATACCTCACGCCTGAAGAGCAGGTGGAGGTGGGAGTGGAGGCGGCGCTCCAGGACACCTCGACCGGCGACATCCCACCATTCGTCCTGCGGCTGCAGGTCTGGTCCTACGACGTGGGCCTGCGCTTCATCACCGCGCTCTCGTCTCAAGGTGGCGTCGATGCCATCGACCAGGCCCTCGCAGGCCCGCCGATCTCGACCGAGCAGATCATCCACCCAGAGCGCTACCCCAACGACGCTCCCACGCCCATGGACGTGCCGGACCTGTCGGCGGCACTCGGTGAGGGCTGGGAGGACCTCGACGTTATGACGATCGGAGAGTCGTGGCTGCAGATCGCTCTCGGCCTACGGCTCGACGGGGCCCAGGCGTCGAACGCGGCGGCGGGCTGGGACGGAGGAACGTATCGCGCGTGGACGGACGGCGAGGAGGCCGCGGTCGGGCTCTCCACGGTGTGGGATTCGGAGCAGGACGCGAGCGAGTTCGCCACGGCGATGATCTCCTGGATCGACCAAGGCGACGATCACGGCGCGGTCGTCGGCCCGGACGGGACGAGCGTCCAGGTGATGTTCGCCTCGGACGAGGCGACGTTAGGCGAGCTGCAAGCCGCCGCCGCATAGCGGGGTCTTGCCGAGCGGCTGGAGGCAGGCTGCCCCCTAGGAACCCGACCGGCTACCTGTTCCGGACCGCGTTGAACCTAGCGACACGCCGACGGGCGGCCCTGATGATGGATACATCATCTACTCGATGTATCCTACGAAGATGAAGCGCTTACAGATCAGCATCGAGGAAGAGCTCGACGAGGCGCTCGCGATCGAGGCGGCTCGCCGGAGGACGTCCAAGGCGGCCTTGATCCGAGAGTTCGTGAGGGACCGGCTGGGCGGGCGAGGCTCCGCGAAAGATCCGATGGCGGCACTGATCGGCGACATCGACGAGGAGGCGGGGGACATCGACGAAGTCGTGTACGGATCGTGAGGTTCGTCGACACTTCGTTCTGGATCGCGCTCCGTTTCCGCCGGGACCGCCGACATCCGGACGCCAGGGCCCTATGGGAGAACGGAGCGAGAGGGCTCATCACGTCCCATCTCGTGCTCGGTGAGACCTGGACGTTCCTGTGTCGGAGGCTCGGCCACCGGGAGGCGGCCCGGTTCCGAGCCGCCGCGCTGGGCGTCCGGAGCCTGACGATCGCACACATCGATGAGCGCCTGGAAGCTGAAGCCTGGCGCTGGCTCGACCGCCACGACGAGCGGTCGTACTCGTTCGTCGACTCGACGAGCTTCGCGTTGATGCGCAGGATGCGGCTCCGCGAGGCGTTGGCGTTCGATGGCGACTTCGCGGCGGCCGGATTCGTCGAGGTCCGACCCACGTAACGCCGCTCCCGCCGGCTGCCTCGAGTCTGGAGCGGTACGACCCGCGGCTTCGGCATCGATCCGGAACCTGATCACGCTGAAGGCCTTCGAGGCGGCCACGGCGTAGGGTTCGGACCGTGCGTGGTCACGCCCGGTCAGTCGTGGCGCTCCTGCTGCTCGTCGGCGCGTGTACCGGCGGGGCGGCCCCGTCGAGCACTCCCACCCCGGTCTCGACGGCACCGAGCGTTGCCCCCGCCCGCGGATCCGTCACGGCGGCCGAGGCGCTCGAGACGCTGTGCGTCTACCCCGAGCCCATAGACACTTCCGGCTCAGCGGGTGCCCAGGCGTCGCCTGCGAACGTCCACGAGGTCATCGCGCAGGTCGAGGACCTGCGCGGGCTCCGGTTCAAGCGGCCGGTGCGCGTGGAGGTGCTCTCGCCGGAAGAACTCGTCCGGGGGCTCCGAGCGCTTTACAGCGCGAGCGTGCCGCAGGACCTGTACGAGCGCCGCAGCCTCGCGTGGCAGACGATCGGCGTGATCCAACGCGGCACCGACATCAGCGAGGTTTTCCGCACGTTCGGGCCGGTCGACGTGATCGGCTATTACTTGCCCGGGCAGGATGTGCTGCGTGTGGTCGGGACGGATGGCGAGAGCGCGTTCGAGCGGTTCGTGCTGTCGCATGAGCTCACGCATGCGCTGGACGATCAGCATTTCGACCTGCAGTCGCTGGACCGCCTGACGCGAAGCTGCCGCGACGACGAGCAGATGGCGGCGAGCGCCGTCGTCGAGGGCAACGCCACGCTGATGATGTACCGGTGGGCCGCGCAGGTCCTGCCGGCCGGTCAGATCCCCTCGCCCGAGACGATACTTCCGCGCGACGCGATCCCGGAGAAGGGACATCCGCCGTTGTTCATGGGTCTGCTCGGCGGGTTCCCGTACATCGACGGGTCCGCGTTCATCGACGCGATACGGCGCCGGGGTGGGCAGGAGGCGGTCGACCGCGTGTTCGAGGAACCGCCCGTGTCCACCGAGCAGGTCATCCACCCCAGGAAGTACCCGGACGACGTGCCGCGGCTCGTCGACGTTGCCGACCTCGCGCCGGCGCTCGGCGAGGGCTGGTCAGACCTCGACGTCCAGGATGTGGGCGAAGCGTGGCTCCGGGCCCTGATGGAAACGCGCGCCGAACGGCAGACGGTCGAGCTTGCCACCGAGGGCTGGGACGGAGGCTTGTACCGGGCCTGGTCGAAGGACGACGAGGTCGCGGTCGTGATGGCGACCGTCTGGGACGATCACCAGCAGGCCGTCGAGTTCGCCGTGCGGCTCGACGACTGGGTC
Source organism: Actinomycetota bacterium (assembly GCA_035286545.1). Lineage (GTDB taxonomy): Bacteria > Actinomycetota > UBA4738 > UBA4738 > HRBIN12 > DASSJM01. Next base: position 5,859 of record DATEDE010000048.1, read on the forward strand.
GACCCTCGCCGACACGCCGAGGTGCTGCCGACCGAAGGGGACGAGGTGACGGTGCTGTTCGCATCGGATGCGTCGACGCTGAAGCTCCTCGAGGCAGCCTTCGGCGAGCCCACGGGCTGAGAGTGCCGAGTCCTAACTTCCGGGAGAGGGGATCACCGAGGACACTCGGCGGCGGACCGTGTCTTCTACTGCCGGTACAACCCCCCGCCGAGCTTCACCACGCCGAGTTCAAGGAGACCTCCTCGGCGCATGAGCTGCCCTCGTTGGACCCGAGGGTACGATGCTGGTCATGACGAGGGACGAGATCGAGGCGCGCGTCAACGAGGTCGTCGAGCGACGGCCCGAGGTGGTCGTCGCGTACATGTTCGGGTCGGTGGCTCGAGGGACTGCGGGGCCGCTTTCGGATGTCGACGTCGCGGTGCTGCTGCGCGAAGACGTTGATGCGTTCGAGGTTCGCCTGTCGATCCTCGGCGAGCTGGCCGAGATGCTGGGCTCTGACGATCTCGACCTCGTCGTGCTGAGCGAGGCGCCGATCTCGCTCGCGTACCGGGTGCTCCGCGACGGCCGTCTCCTCGTCAGCAAGGACGAGGGAACGCGGGTGCGTCACCGGGTCGAGGTCGTTGACCGGTACCTCGACATGGAGCCGTTCCGACGGGTCCAGGCCGAGGCGCTCAGCCACCGGTTGCAGGAGACCCGATTTGGTCGATCCTGAACGCGTCCGACGCCGTCTCCGCGAGATCGACCGCCGCCTGGAGGTCTTGCGCCAGATCAAGGCGGAGGGACCCGAGCAGCTCCGCGATGACTTCAGGGTCCGGGCCGAGACCGAGCACCACCTCCAGGTCGCCGTCCAGGCTGCGATCGACGTCGCCAACCACATCGTGTCCGAGGACTCGGCGTGGACCCCGGAGGACTATGGGTCGACGTTCACGCTGCTCGCGCAGATGGGCGTGATCGACAGGCAGCTTGCGGAACGCCTCAAGCGGGCCGCGGGGCTCCGCAACGTGATCGTCCATGGGTACGTGGACGTGGACGTCGATCTACTGTGGGAAGGGCTGGCGCGGGCGGGCGATCTCGAGGAGCTCGCCGTGGCCGCGAACCGGTACCTCGAAGAACATCGGGGGACGGAACCGGCGTAAAGGGGGTTGGCCCGGTGGTTGTCCGTGGCCGATCCGCCCCAGGCCTTCGAATGGTCCTTCGAGCAGACCCACGGCCGCCTGTTCTCGGCGCTGTGCCTCGTGACCGGCTCGAGGCAGCCGTCCTGCTGCCGAACGGCCGGGGCCTGGGATCCCGCGTGGCAGCCCGCGACGGCAGCCTGATCAGGCGGCCCCACCTCGAGCTCCCGGGGGGATCCCGGTGTCTCCTGGCGTGCCCGACCGCGGCTACGAGGGCTTCGCGTACCCCGCCATCTCGTCCGAGAAGTCGATCCCGACGTACGGCTCGTCGCCTACCACCCAGGCGTCGTGGCCCGGCGGGATGTCGTGCGCGTCGCCGGGGCCCACCTCGATCTCGGTCCCGTCGTCCATCACGACGTGGAGCCGCCCGGACACCCCGATCCCCTTGTGGTGGACCATGCACGAGTCCGTCCCGGCGATCGGCTTGACGTCGCTGGACCAGCGCCAGCCCGGCTCCATCGTTCCTCTCGAGACGGTCACCGTGCCGACCTTCGCCGTCTGCACCGTCCCGTGCTCGAACTTGCGGGTATCGCCCGCGCCCAGGTTCGCGACCTCAGCCATGCATCCTCCCCTCATCCGGCCAACCGACCGCTGAAGCCTAGACCAAGACGTCCGCGAGCGTTAGCCGGCGCACGACCCGTGTTCCATGGGCCACTGACGCCGCCTTCGACCACGAGCTCGCGGTGTCCCGGTCGGGTGCGCCGCGGGGGGATGGCGTGTGTGGCTACGCGCCGAGCGGGTGGATCTGCAACTCCGTGTGCTGGGCGATGACGTCGAAGTCGCGGTCGCTGTGCAGGACGCTCGCGCTCTCCCGGATCGCGACCGCGGCGATCAGGCAGTCCATAGTGCTCCGAACCGTCTCGCCGCCGGCACGGCATGCCCGTCGGATCGCCGCGGCCGTCTCGTAGTCGTCGAGCCCGAAGACCTTCGCGAGGGGATAGGCGAGCAGCGCGGTCCGCATCTTGATCGCGTGACTCTCGGAGCGTGCTCCCGCGAGAACCTCCATCACGACAGGCTCGGTGATG
>DATEDE010000049.1:0-3275 GCA_035286545.1 Actinomycetota bacterium
CGCGCCGTCCAGGCCGTCGAGAACGATCCGCTGCAGCGTGGCGTCGAGGCCCTCGCCAGGGAACTCCTCGCGAGGCTCGCAAGGGTCCTGCACCGCGAGCGCGCCGGCGTCCATCGCTCCGCGCGCGAGCTCGACGCCGACGAGCACCACCGCGCCGACGAACAGCGCGAAGAGCACCACGGTCGCGTGCCCCCGGGTCACACCACCAGCCTCCTGCGGAACGCGAGCACCGGCACGAGCGCGAGCGCCGCGAGGAGCGCGCAGAAAGCGAACGCTCGGCGGAACCCGCGCGTAACGGCCTCCTCGATCGACGCGACGAGGTCGTCGCGCACGCGCGCGACCGAAGCGTCCGAGCTCGCGCCGTGCTCCTCGAACGGGGCCGAGAGATCCGGGATCTCGCCCTCGGGTACGCGCTCGAGCGCGTCGCGTATGTCGATCGCGAGCGGCACCTTCGTCGTGGCGGGGATCTGGCCGTCGATGATGACCGCGGTGGCGTTCAGCGTTGCGACGTCGGCGGCCTCGGTCAGGTCGGTCGACAGGATCGGCGCTACGACGGCGAGCGCGAGCACCAGGCCGATGTGCCGCATCCCAACGGTCAAGGTCGCCTTGCTGGCGACCCCGTTCTCGCCGCCGAGCACCGAGTGCGTGAGTCCCGGCACCGCGAGGCCCAGCCCCACGCCGCAGAGCGCGAGCGACGCGAGCACGTAGCCGAGCGCGCTCGAGGGTAGGAGCGCCAGGCCGACGAGCCCCGCGGCCAGCAGTCCCGCACCCGAGCCGACGGCGAGCACCACCGGCAGCTGTGTGGCGATCGGCCGGGCGAGCAGCGCCGCCACGGGGATCGTGCTCACGATCGCGGCGCCCTGGATCGGCGAGTACCCGAACACGTCGATCACGAGCAGCACACCGAGGAACAGCGCCCCGACGAGCGCGCCGGACACGAGCGCGAGGCCGACGTTCCCGGGCAGGGTGCGCCGCAACGGCGGCTTCCACCCTTCCTCGAGGATCGCGGCGACGTGCGAGCCGACCGTGGCGAGCAGCGCGAGCCCGGCGACCGGCGCCTGCGCGACGAAGATCGCCCGCCAGTCGAACACCTGCGTGAGGATCCCACCGACGGCCGGGCCCACCGCCGCCCCGAACGTCCCCGCCATGGTCCAGACCGCGACCCCGCGGGCCATCGACCCCGCGAGCGCGCCGAGCACCGGGAGGGATCCCGCCAGGAGCAGCGCCCCACCTAGCCCCTGCACCGAGCGCGCGATCACCAAGATATCGAGCGAGTCCGCCATCGCGCCGCCGATCGACGCCCCCAGGAACACGAACGCCCCGCCGGCCAGCAGCACGTGCGCCCGCACGCGGTGGACGAAGAACACGAGCGCCAGCGCGCACACTGCGAGCACGAAGTTGTACGAGGTGATCACCCACGCGACGCCCTCGATGGTCGTGTCGAATCCCCCGTACAGCTCGGGTAGCGCGAGCACGACGATCGAGGAGTCGGCGAAGGCGACGGCCACCGCGGTCGCGACCGCCGCGAGGAGCACCGTCCGCCAGGCCGACCGTGGCTCGTTCATGGCGGTTCAGTATGCGGGGGAGGGCTCAGGCGGTGCGAGGGAGCGGTTCGAGCGGGTCACCCGGCGAGACGTGGCGCACGACGAACTCGGTCTTCGGCGTCTCGCGCCTAAGGTGCAGCACGATGATGCGGATCGGGAGCGCGATGGGTGCCACGAGCGCCGCGAAGATCATCAGCACGACGAGCGCCGCGCGGCGGATCTGCCTACCCACGGATCCATCATCCCACTACCATGCTCCTGCTCCTCGCGGTGATCGTGCACTTCGGTTGTGAGCCGTGAGGTCCTTATGCTCGGCGGGCCGAACGGTTCGCATTCTTCCCCTCGAGCGCGAGGGCGAGCCTCTCGCCGCCCCGCGCGCCCCGGGGGAGAGGCCGACCGCCTAGGCAGGCGCCTCGAAGCTCAGCAGCCGCTCGGTGTCCGAGCCTCCCGACACGCCGAACACCAGGACCGGTCCGACACCCGGCGCGTAGAGCTTGTACTCGAGCACCCGCTTGTGCAGCGGCGTGGACTCCTTCGTGAGCACGACGTCGGTGAAGTGGCCCGCCGGAACCTGGGCCTGCTCGGTCAGGCTCAGGATCTCGCCCCGATCCTCGGCCTCGCCCGTGTAGAACTCCTCCCGGTAGCTCTGCCCGATCTGCGGCTCGCCCGGCATGACGACGCCCGCCATCGCGCCGTCGACGCCGTGCTCCCAGGAGCCGGCGCTGGTGACGACCTCGCCGTTCTCGTACTCCTTCGTCTTCTCGCCCAGGTACCACAGGTTCCCGCACGCGTCCTGCGCGTACCAGTCGAACGTGTTCTCCACGAGCTCGCCGCCCGCGGTCACCTTGTCGTGCACGACGGTGGCCGAGATGCCGGTGATGTCCTTCGTGCGCGTCGTGACGGTGACCTCGACCATCTGCGCGTTGCCCTTGGGGTCGGACTCCTTGTAGACCCACCGGGTCCCCGGCGCCATCGGGAAGTACGGGTTGTCGATCTCGGCCACGAAGTCGGTCGGGTCCAGCGTCACCGGGTCGCCGCCCTGGGGGAGCGGAACGGTGCATGTCGCGCCGGCCGTCGCGACCGCGCCCGGGCCGATCCCGATCGCGAGCGAGAGCGCGGCGCCGAGCGCGGCGAGCCTGAGGTTCACCTCGACCCCTCCTCAGTCCTCGTCCGGCCCGGACTCGCCGCCCGCCCCGTCGTCGTCGGCATCCCGGCCTATCACATTGAAGTCCTGGTCCAGGTTCACCTCGACCACGCGGCCGTCCTCGAGCCGGACCTCTACGCCGTAGGAGGCGCCTCCGTCTCCGACCTCGGTCTCGATGGCCGTTCCGCCGCCGGTCGCCTCGAGCGCGGCCGCGGTTGCCCGCTCGAGCGCCGAACCGCTCAGCGGCCTGTCGTCGTCGCCGGCTGCTCCGATCGCGACGCCCGTCCCGCCGCCCACGACGGCCAGGGCGAGAGCTCCGCCCACGATCAACTTCGTCCTGCGCTCCATGTCGCCTCGCCTCCTCCGCGGAACGCCCGCGCGGTCCGCTCGTCCGGATCAGGATGCCGCATCCGACATGAGAGGACCATGAACCTTGCCGATCCGTTCCGTGGGGGCGAGGATCGACGCCGTGGAGACCCCCGGCGGATGAGCGCGACGCGGCCGAGGGTGCTGGGGGTGGTCACGTGGGCCTACATAGCCTGGTCGCTCGTGCCCGTCGCGTACGCGATCCGCGCCGCGCTCAGCGC